>CAUJFR010000185.1 GCA_963169885.1 Bacteroidota bacterium | reverse complement strand
TAAGAAAACGACCATCCTGCTGTCTGTTATCACCGTGATAGAACTGGTGATCGGACTGTTGATTTATAATATTCATAAAGGAGACAGCCCGAATGAATTACTGATCCTGATGTTTAAAGGCGCCGTTTGTATTCTGACCCTGGCCAAAGCCTATTATATTGTATCCGTGTTCATGCACCTGGGTGATGAGATCCGGAACATGATCATGACCATTGTGGTACCCCTGATGCTCTTTATCTGGTTTATCGCCGCTTTTATCTGGGATGGCAATTCCTATAAAAACCTGCGTAACAAGTATGACAAGCATTTCCAGGAGACCACAATGCCCGCCAAACACGGGGCACATAAGGAAGAAGCCAAGCCTGCTGCGCCTGCCAGCGGTAAAGAATAAGATCACTAGAAGGAAATACTGATTTTAACCATTAAACCGTCTGTCCGGCGAACCTGCAGGCGGTTTAATGGTTTTACTTTTTAATAGCATACATGTGAACAAGAAAGCCCTGATAGCCGTGCTGATTGCATTGATGATTCCCCTGGTTTCCTACTTTATCGTAAAGACCAAGAGCGAAACGAATATCCATATGCCCCGGCATTACCTGCCGGATTCTATTATCAGCAATACCGAGAAAGGTAAACGGGTCAGTGATACGATCTGGCATACGGTTTCCAATATCGCACTCACCAACCAGGACGGCAAACACGTGACCTGGGATAGCCTGAAAGGGAAAATCGTCATTGCTGATTTTTTCTTTACCCGTTGTCCTACCATCTGCCCGGGCATGACAGAGAATATGAAGCGACTGGCCAATTCTATTCACAATGGCAAAAGAGTAGGAGACAAAACCAATAAGCTTGTCCATTTTCTCTCTATCAGCATTGATCCGGAAAGAGATTCGGTAGAACGGCTGAAATACTGGGCCAACCGTTACCAGATCAATCCGGAAACCTGGTGGTTGCTCACCGGTGACCGCAAGCAGATATACAACTTTGCCCTGAATGAGATAAAACTACAGCTGATCGATGGCGAGGGCGTGGACACCAATTTTGTACATAGTGATAAATTTGTCCTGATCGACAGTAACCGTCACGTGCGCGGTTATTATGACGGACTGGATACAGCGGATCTCGCAAATCTTTCCAAAGACCTGGTGATGCTCACCATGGAAAAAGATCCGAATAAGAAAAGCTTTTTTGCCGGTAAACTGGAAATCATGGCAGTCTCCTTCCTGGTGGCCATTCTCGGCGTATTTCTGTTACTCTATTTCCTGAATAAGAAAAAAACGAACAATGCTTAAGGCTGTCTGGACCAAGAATGACAAGAAAGCAAAAACACTGATCTGGTTGTTTTCAATCATCGTATTTGTGGCGGTGACGGTACTCGGCCGGGTTAAACTGGAAGCAGACCTCGGATTTGATGTACATGTGTTTGCACAGATTAATGCGATCATCAATTCAGCTGTTGCGGTATTACTGGTGGCGGCCTTACTGGCCGTAAAATCGAAAAAGTATCAGTTGCATAAAGGACTGATGATGATGGCCATGATCCTTTCCGTGCTGTTTCTGGTGAGTTATATCTGTCATCACTTATTTGCAGGTGAGACAAAATTCGGTGCCGAAGGCATTGCCCGGACGATCTACTACCTGGTGTTGTTCACCCATATTCCGCTGGCCGGACTCATCCTGCCATTCATTTTATTTACCGCCTATCGTGCCCTGATCGGAGAATGGCCGCAACACAAAAAACTCGCCCGTATCACCTGGCCCATCTGGTTTTATGTGGCCGTAACCGGGGTAGTGGTGTACTGGATGATCAGCCCGTACTACGTGTAAGCAGGGAGATAACTAAAGAAGAAAGTACAAAGTACGAAAGGCATTTCGTAAAGCGAGAAGTAGTATGTTATTTTAGGTTCAACCTTCTTAGAAAGGGCTGTTTCCTAACAACTAACAGCAAACAGCGAACAACTTGTATTAAGTACGAAAGGCATTTCGTAAAACGAGTTGTAGTATGTTATTATAGATTCAACCTACTTAGGAAGTGTATTGACTCCCGACTCCCGACTGCCGACTCTCGACTAGATCTTCCCTTTCCACAAATCCTCCTCCGCCCGTTGAAGCGCCTGTTTACGCCGGAGTTTTTCCTGAATATTTTCTAAGTACAGATAGCTTGTAACAACTATACTATAAATCAGCAGTATTACAACAACCGGTGAAAATGCCCCGCTGAGTATTAACAGTACAGCAATTAAAAGTGCAAAAACAGTACTGATGATTAGTAATACCGAGGCTGCCACTTTCTGAGCAGCCAGCATGGTAAACGAAAATATGATGAACAGGTAGGGCAGGATCATCAGGTAAGTGAGTATATTAGGAATCATGAAAACCATATGCTGGATCAGGGTGGCGCTGGCAATCAGCACGCCAAATATGCCGGTCCAGGTACAGAATTCCTGTTGACCTTTGGTAAGCGGGTTTAATGGAGAAGACATAAGCGGTGATAAAGTTTAGGCCGGAAAAATAGGAAATAAGTCGTTAGCAGTTTAATCAAAACTGCAATTCTACCACCGGGTCCCAGAACAGCTTTTTGAACTCTATCACCTGGTCGTTCTTTACTTTTACTCCTTCCTTTTTCAATAGCTCTTCCATGATACCAGGCGGGTTGAAATGATGTTTACCCGTAAGCATCCCATTCCGGTTGACCACGCGGTGAGCAGGGACCTTGGGTTTTACGCGGTGACAACCGTTCATGGCCCAGCCAACCATACGGGCAGAGGATTTGGTACCCAGGGCTGCGGCTATAGCGCCATAAGAGGTAACCCGGCCTTTCGGGATCTGCCTTGCTACTTCATACACCAGGGAAAAGAAATTGTCATCCGTACCGCCGGAAGGTTTTATTTTTTTCAGCGGGGCAGTTGCTTTTTTTGTTGCCATAAATGAAAGATAGTGAATGCCGGGTTAACCGGAAAACACCTACAGATGTTTTGTTCAGGGAATCACAATACACCCCTAACGGGGTGACAGGTGGGATTTATTTATGTCATGTGTTTTCTACCAACAATGCACCCCTAACGGGGTGAGCGGTCAAATGTTATATTCCCGGGGATCACGATACATCCCTTACGGTGTGGTTTGTTAATTCG
>CAUJFR010000184.1 GCA_963169885.1 Bacteroidota bacterium | reverse complement strand
GATCAGGACCTGGTAAAGGGCCTGTGCCGCCTGGCTTCCTTCATACCGCTGATCAACCGCTCCGTTTTGAAGGAGTTGCTTGAAATGTTCGAGTCGTTCAAAAAATCCGGGATCAATTTCTGTTTTGTAATATTCAAATTTACGGTTACTGATCAGCAATACCAGTAATTCGTGGTCGGATAAATGATAGGACAGCAGGGCGGAATTATTATCAAGTTTCCGCTGTAGCTGGCTCACACCCGGAATCTGTAAACCGGCATCCCGGATATTCCAGTCCGTTTGTTCATTTATTTTTTCCTGGAGTTTGCCCAATTCAATTTCATGATCACGGATCGTTGCCACAACTGTTTTAAGGGTATTACTGTCTGTTAACCTGGCTGCATTGAGTGAAAGTCTGGTGATGTTACGTTTAATCAGGGATTCCTTCTCGAGTAGTTCACTGTTCCGGCCGTTCGTTTTTCTGAGTTCATTTTCCTGTATATTGAGTGCAAGTATCGACGCTTTGTTCAGCTGATCAAAATGGTAGGCCTGTTCCAGGTAGTTGATTTTACCTGTGAGTTCATAAAGAAGGATACTGATGTCAATCGGTTTGCTATGTACATGGTGTTTGATCTTTCCGAGAAACAACCTGGCTTCATCTGAATCATAGGTTCGCTCCACATAACTGGCCAGGCGGAATGCAGACTGGTAAGCATCAAGGGCGGATTCAAGAACCGGGATTTCTTTTTGCTGCCGGTACAACAAGGATAATGCTTCTGCTTTTTCAGAAAGCGCATTAAAAAGCTGGATATAAGAGAAAACGCCATTGAATGATTCCGGATTCCTGTAGCTGCTGCTGTCAGAAAAATCATTGTGAAACTGAATGACCGATTGCTGAAATAAATGGATGGCATCTCTTAACTGATTTTCTGATAAGGCCAGTTCGGCCTTATAGAAAAAGGTCAGTCCGTATGCCACATTCTTTGTCTTTCCGTTTCTTTTCTGGTTTTCCAGGCCGGCCATTTCAAGGTACCTGGCTGCTGAATCCTTTTTTTTCAATTCCAGGTAAGCCCTGGCGATTTTATTATAAAGGAAAATTGTATTCCTGTCTGTTGTATCTGCTTTTTTAAACCATCGGATAGCGGAAGCCGGATCACCGAGACTGAGATCAATCAAGCCGAGGTTTTGCGTCACTTCATTTTTATAGAGGTCTGTGGATAGTAATTGGAGGTATAGCGTTTTAGCAGTATCATATTTTTCCAGATTCAATAGTGCAGAAGCGATATTGTTCTGGTAATTGGCTTTGAACTCCCGGTAGAGCAGATCGGTTGGTGGTAGAAGGGCTAATGCCTTTTCAAAATAATTCTTGGCCTGTCTGTAATTTCCGGTTTCGTATTGAATTACGCCCAGCCGGTTATAAAGCCGCTGCTCATCGGCCAGGGGTTGCTGATAGAGATCAGTAATGGCTTCTGCCTCTTTGTAATAAAAAACGGCTGAATCGAATGCATGCTGGCTGTAATGTACACTACCGATAAAAAGCAACGGTTTAAAAAGCATTGAATCGGGTAACCTGGGTGCTCTTTTTTTTATCTGGACCGCATACTGATAATATTCTTTGGCATGGTTCAGACTGTCAAAATAATCAAACAGGGAGGCGGTCATATAATGACCCAGAAATGACAATGAATCCTGTTGATTTGCAACTATGGCCGGCAGTACCTGCAGGAGTTTTTTCAGTGCAGAGCGGTTTAATGCGGCTTCCTGTTCTTCTGAATAATCTTTCCGGAGGAAGAGTCTTTCAGCCTCCAGGTACTCTTTTTCTGCAGACTGGTACAGGCTCAAATATTCAGCTTCTGGAGCAGGGGGCTGCTGTGAGAAACTGAAAATCAGTAAAGCAACTAAAAATATTGATGACAGAAGATATTTCATGATAAGCATAAAGCTTATCAAAAATAATACTACATCTGCATTAATGTGCAACTATTACCACGCAGGGGGGACGGGGTTTGGCTACTTTCTGAAGACGGCCGGTGAAACCGGGGTCATTACCGGTTGCCCCTCCGCGGAGAAATACACCTTCGGTAGTCCGGTCATTCAGAATTTCCCAGACATATTCCGGCACATCTGCCATTGTCTCGTACCAGTACAGCAATACCTTCAGTTTATTCTGTGACTTGCCGCTGGCATCATTGATCCGGTATTTTATTTCAATTGTTTTCTGGTCATCATTTTTTGGATTGGCGCCAAAAACACCTTTCCGTACAGACTCTGCCAGATTGATACTGCCGTTATCTGTTTTTACCGCACAACCACCGGTGTTTGCAGTATTGTCATCATCAAAATTGGATCCGGCAACGGGAAGCGCCCTGCTTTCACAGGCATTATAGACGGGATTGGCTACTGAATCTCCATTAGCCAGTATATAGAAATAATCACGGAAAGTGATTCCGGACAATACCACCATTGTCGTGGTCGTATCTCCCGTTGGGGAAGTATGGGTGATCCTGTATCGTAAACCGGTTTCGCTTTTTGATACGTTGATTGCGCCAGTTGTTTCATCAATTTCAATGCCATCCGGAAAACCGGTATACTCACCCGGACGGGTGGTGACCGGGTTTACAATATAATCACCTGAACCAGGTTTTAAATAAATGATTGAATCGCCATAGCTCAATTTATACGGCCCCGAAGGATTTTCAGGAACATCATTACCCGGCTTGTCACAAGCCATAAATCCCGCAGTGAAAGCTGCGAATAAGCTGATTACAAGAAATTTACGGGACTGATTCATGGGCCTTTTTTGTGGGTAACCGCCGCTTCAAAAAATGTAACCGGCAGACAGAAAGGAATTACAAATTTTTTTCAAAGTTACAACATTTATTATGCCAAAAAGATGACCGAAATCAGTTTGTCTGGCATTGATCAAATGGGCACCTTTGCGGAACTGAAAACGAAGGCTATATGAAACGGATCGGACTTATACGTGAAGGAAAAATTCCCGCAGATAACCGTGTGGCGCTGACCCCGGCACAATGTAAATGGATTCTTAAGAACAGTCCTGATATTCAGATTGTTGTGCAGAGTTCACCAGACCGTTGTTTCAGCGACCGGGAGTATATTTCCGCCGGAGCTGAATTGAAAGAAGACCTGTCTGATTGTGACATCTTGTTTGGAATTAAAGAAGTGCCTGTCAGTCAGCTGATTCCCGGAAAAACCTACCTCTTTTTTTCGCACACAAAGAAAAAGCAACCCCATAATCAGCCCCTGATTAAAGCTGTAATGGATAAAAAAATCACCCTGGTTGATTATGAATGCCTTGAACATGAGGATGGACAACGGATCATTGGTTTTGGCTTTTTTGCCGGAATTGTTGGCGCTCATAATGGCATGATGGCGTATGGACTCCGAACTGGTTTATACAAGCTGGACCGTGTGTACAAACAACGCAGTTTCCGGGAACTCATCCACAATTATTTCGGGTTGCGGTTACCGAATGTGAAAATTGCCATAACCGGTTCAGGACGAGTGGCGCACGGGATTCTGGAGATCATGAACCTGATGGGTATACATGAAGTGGAAAATGATGAGTACCTGCGCCGCCGGTTCTCTTACCCGGTGTATACCCAGGTAAAAGGAGCCGAATTATATGGACATAAAATAACAGGCAGCTATAACCGCCTGGATTTTCACGAGCATCCTGAACAGTATACCTGTAAGTTTTTGCCCTATGCAGCACAAACGGATATACTGATGAACGGTGTGTACTGGGATAAAAAAGTACCGCGTTTGTTTGAGAAGGAAGAAGCCTGCTCCGATGAATTCATCATTCAGACTATTGCGGATATTACTGATGATGCCAATGGCTCGGTTCCTATTAATGTGGGGGATCAGACCATTGAGGATCCGATCTATGGTATCGATAAGAAAACGCTGGAGAAAACAGCGCCTTACCTTCCTGGTTCTATTGATATCATGGCGGTTGGTAATCTACCCAATGAACTGCCCCGTGACGCCAGCCGCTATTTTGGCGAACAACTGATCAAATTCATATTGGAAGACCTGCTCAGCAACGGTTCTCCGATCATTGAACGGGCGACCATCGTTAAAGAAGGGGCCCTGACCGCAGAATATGAGTATATGCGGGACTACGCGGAAGGAAAATAAATTCAGAGATAGAGGTAATAATCCCTGAGCAGCTCAATAAAGTCCGGGGTATACTGATCGGTTTCATCTTTAACCGCCAGTTCTCCGGGTACAATAATTCCGGGTGCTTCGGCCTTGAATTGTAATTCAATCATCATCCTGAAATAATCCAGTCGCACCGCCGGTCTGACCCGGATGTGCTGATGAACTACAAAGCCCGTTTCTTTTATTTTTTCCAGTAGTTCTTTTTCCCTTTTATAGGGTAATAAGAGAAAGATACTACCCTGTTTCTTCAGCAGTTGTTTACAACAGGCTAACAGTTGATGAAACAGGAGTCCTTCGTTGTGATGGGCTTTATTTTTTTCCGTGTTATTTCCTTTGAGTTCCTTTTCATAAAAAGGCGGATTACTGAAAATGATATCATATTGATGAGCGGGATGAAATTGCTTGATGTCTGCCTGGTGAACGATAATCTGTTTCTCTTTTCCCGCTCCATGAATATTCTTACGCGCTTCTTCCGCTGCCGCCATTTCAATCTCCACTGCATCAATCAGATTATCCGGGTTCTGTTGGGCTACCATCAGGCTGAGCAAGCCAGTACCTGTGCCGATGTCCAGCCAACGGCCCTGTTCCGGTTTTCTTTCATGAATGGCTTTGGCTGCCCAGGCACCAAACAGGCACCCATCGGTGGTCACCTTCATGGCGGATTGATCCTGGTGACTGGTAAATTGTTTGTAACGGAAATAGGAGTTGGCCATACCTTAATCAGATGACCAGGCAGCCCTGGCAGAAGAGGAAATGGTGATCGGATCCGTTTGACCTTCCAGGAATTTGTAATAAGCGGTAATGGCGATCATACCGGCATTGTCGGTACAATACTGGAACGCGGGGATATAAGTGTTCCAGTTGTATTTTTTTCCCATTTCCTGGAAACTGTTCCGCAGTCCACTGTTGGCAGAAACTCCTCCGGCCAGGCAGATCTCTTTTATACCGGTTTCAACCGCCGCTTTTTTCACTTTATTCAGGAGTATGGTCACAATACGGTGCTGGATAGACGCACAGATATCGGCCAGATTGTCCTGGATAAAAGCCTGTTTCTCTTCTTCAGTTGCGGTAAATTCTTCCTTGAATAAATTACTCTTACCGGCATTTTGTAAAAAATAAAGGATCGAGGTTTTCAAACCACTGAAACTGAAGTTCAGTCCAGCGATCTGTGGTTCAGGAAAAGGGAAACGGTTAGGATTTCCTTCCTTCGCATATTTATCAATCAGGGGGCCGCCCGGGTAAGGAAGTCCAAGCAGTTTGGCTGATTTATCAAACGCTTCGCCCGCGGCATCATCAATTGTTTCACCGATCACTTTCATTTTCACCGGGCTTTCACATAATACGATCTGTGTATGTCCGCCGCTCACCGTCAGACAAAGAAAGGGGAAGGCCGGTTTGGGATCATCAATCAGGTTGGCCAGCACATGGGCCTGCATATGATGCACGGCAATCAGGGGTTTATCCAGTGCAAGTGACAGTGATTTGGCAAATTGACCACCTACGAGCAGCGATCCGATCAGTCCGGGTGATTGTGTAAAGGCAATGGCGTCCACCTCGGCCAAGGTATGATTCGCTTCCTTCAACGCCTTATCCACTACCGGTACAATATGCTGCATATGGGCCCTCGAAGCCAGTTCCGGCACTACTCCGCCATATTGTTCATGTATGGCTTGTGTAGCGATGAAATTCGATAATACTTTTCCATCTGCACATACAGCGGCAGAGGTTTCGTCACAACTTGATTCAATGGCTAAAATCACCGGCATCCCGCAAAATTATGTAATTAGCTTATTTGCTGCGAATAGCTTCCACAGGATCCATACTCGCCGCCTGCCGGGCAGGAATAAATCCGGCGATTACGCC
>CAUJFR010000183.1 GCA_963169885.1 Bacteroidota bacterium | reverse complement strand
TCGGGAAAAGTTCGGGCCAGTTTGATCTCGGTTTGAACTACCTGATCAACGGGCATAATGCCAAAATCACCCTGCAATAAAGTACCCGCCCGGTTTATAAATCAGTAGGGGGCGATCCGGTCCGCAACGGTTCCAAAGGTGAAATGATACTGAAAACACAAATCTTTCTATAATACCTAAAACAAACAAGCATGAGTTTTCAAACAGAGAAAAAGGGTCTGGCCGGTATTATTGCCGCCTCCTCGGTTGGTACGCTGATCGAGTGGTATGACTTCTACATTTTCGGAAGTCTGGCCGTCATCATTTCTACCAAATTCTTTCCCGCAGGCAATCAGACTCTGGCCCTGCTTTCCACCCTGGCCACTTTTGCGGCCGGCTTCGTGGTGCGTCCGTTCGGTGCCTTATTTTTCGGAAGACTGGGCGACCTCATCGGAAGAAAATATACGTTCCTGTTAACGCTCGTATTAATGGGACTATCTACCTTCCTGATCGGTTGTATTCCCAGCTATGAATCGATTGGCATATTTGCACCGATACTGGTATTAGTACTTCGCCTGTTGCAGGGCCTTGCGCTCGGAGGTGAATACGGCGGAGCGGCCACTTATGTAGCGGAGCATTCGCCAGCGGAACGACGCGGATTCTGGACCTCCTGGATCCAGACTACGGCAACCATTGGATTATTTGTGTCTCTGCTTGTAATTATCTCGGTTAAAGGTTCCATGTCCGAGTCTGCTTTTGGAGACTGGGGCTGGAGGGTACCTTTCTGGATTTCCATCATCATGGTCGGTATCTCCATTGTGATCCGGATGCGGATGTCTGAGTCTCCCCTCTTTGCCAAAGCGAAAGCAGAAGGCAAAACATCCGTGAACCCGCTGAAGGAAAGCTTTGGCCATAAACTGAATTTCAAATTTGTATTACTCGCCTTATTCGGTGCCACCATGGGACAAGGTGTGGTCTGGTATACCGGTCAGTTCTATGCACTGAGTTTTATACAAAACACGCTGAGTGTGGATGTATCACAGGCCAGCCGGCTCATTATGTGGTCGCTGTTGTTTGGTACACCGTTCTTTGTCTTCTTTGGCTGGCTCTCCGACCGGATCGGCCGGAAGTGGATCATGATGCTGGGTATGCTGGTGGCCATTTTGCTCTACCGGCCTATTTACACCGCGATGTATAATGCAGGGAGTGTGAAACTGAAAACGGAAATCACGGCAAAAACCACGGTGGAAGTGAACACGGCGGCAGATCCTAAAATAGCGGGTGACAGCATCCGTACCACCACCACGCATAAATTTTATGAGGATGGTACGACCTACCGTGAAATAAACAAACTGCATTTGCATGCCGATCCCAGCAAGGCAGATGCCGCTAAAGATGTAAATGTTACCCGAACTGTCAATCTGGACAGCTATTCCTTCTGGCAACTGGTACTCTGGGTCTTTGTACAAGTGATATTTGTAACCATGGTGTATGGTCCGATTGCTGCCTTCCTGGTAGAAATGTTCCCCACCCGGATCCGTTACACCTCCATGTCACTGCCCTATCATATCGGGAATGGCATCTTCGGTGGACTGCTACCTGCAATTGCCCTCTTCCTGACTACCAAGGCCAGCCAGGCCAATGAAGCGGCCGCTAAACTTGGAGAAGCGCTGCCCTATGACAAACCCTATCTGGAAGGCCTCTGGTATCCCATTATACTGGGAGCGGTATCCCTGATAATAGGCGTACTGTATATTAACGGGGAGGATAACCGCACGGAAGACTAATAACTTTAATTATATTTAAATAATAATAACATGAATCAGATCAGAAAATATATGGGCCTAGTATGGATTGCCCTGGCACTGGTAGCCGGTTATTACCTGATAGTATCCCAGGCCATCCCGAAATTTGAAAGCCCCAAACCCGAGGACCGGATTCCGGCGATCATTTACGCCTTTATTCTTACGCCGATTATAGTTGGCGGACTACTGGTATTCGGCTATTATGCGCTCATCGGAGAGTATGACATCTACGAAGATCCGGATCACCATCTCCATATAAAAGAGGATTAATCCCTCTTCACTTAACTCCGTTTTTGACGGGAATAACTTCTTTACTACATTCAGGTTCAGAAAAGAAGTTATTCCCTTTTTTTGTGCCATATGCCAGACCGAATTAAACGACAACAATTTGCTTCCATATCGGTGATCCTGCTGCTGGTATTTGTATTCCCGCTGATCAGTATTGCCAATAAAGCATCTATGATTGCCGGAATACCGGTATTATTTCTTTACCTGTTTGGGGTCTGGCTGGGCGCCATCGGGCTGCTTTGGATCACCGCCGAACGCAAAGGCCCTAAAAACAATCCCGGCACATGAACAACTGGCTGGTCATCGGCGGCTCCCTGGTCTATCTCTGCCTGCTTTTCGGCGTAGCCTACTATGCGGAATACCGGCAGCGGAAGAACAAGAGCCTCATCAATAACCCTTATGTATATGCGCTTTCATTGGCGGTATACTGTACGGCCTGGACTTATTACGGCAGCGTAGGACAAGCTTCAACCCGCGGTATCGAATTCCTGGCGGTGTATATTGGACCGACCATTACCGCTGCGCTCTTCTGGCCGGTGTTGCGAAAAATCATCCGCATTTGTAAAACACAACGCATCAATAGTCTGGCGGATTTTATTTCCACCCGCTATGGCAAAAACTTTTCACTGGCGGTGCTGGTCACGATCCTTTGCATGATCGGGATCATTCCCTATATCGCCTTACAGCTGAAAGCGATCTCTTCCAGCATGCATATTCTTTCGGGCACCACCCCGCACACCGGGTTGATCGGAATTCTGCAGGATAATACGCTATACATTGCCATCGCGTTGGTGGCCTTTATCATCCTTTTCGGTACCCGTTCCATTGACGCATCTGAAAAACATGAAGGGTTGGTGGCCGCAGTGGCTTTTGAATCCATCATCAAACTACTGGCCTTCCTGGTAGCGGGGGTCTTTGTTACGTTTGGTTTGTTCAATGGCTTTGGAGATATTTTCACCAAAGCCGCCGCGAATGAAGATCTGGCAAAATTATTCCGGTTTAACGGGGAAGGCGCTTATACTACCTGGACCGGACTGGTATTACTTTCCATGTTGGCGGTAGTTTTTCTGCCGCGGCAATTTCAATTAGGCGTGGTGGAAAATGTGCAGGAGAATCACCTGAAGAAAGCCATCTGGCTGTTTCCGCTTTATCTTTTCCTGATTACCCTTTTTGTTTTACCAATTGCCTTCGGGGGAAAATTGCTGATGGGAGAAACGGGAGTGAATGCCGACACTTATGTACTGGCCCTGCCCTTACAGCATGGAGCGGGATTGCTCAGTCTGTTTATTTTTATTGGCGGATTCTCCGCTGCCTCCAGTATGATCATCGTGGAAACCATTGCCATCAGTACCATGATGAGTAATAATATTGCCACCCCCCTCTTGCTGACCACCCGTAAATTTAAAACGAAGGGGGATGGTCAGTTAACCAACCCTATACTTAATATCCGCCGCTTCAGCATATTCCTGATCATTGCACTGGCGTTTTTGTATGATAAACTGGTGGCCCAGCACTTCACCCTGGTATCCATCGGCATGGTTTCGTTTGCCGCCGTCTCTCAACTGGCCCCTGCTTTACTGGGAGGTATCTACTGGAAGTATGCCTCGCAGAAAGGCGCCATGGCCGGCATACTGACTGGTTTTCTCATCTGGTTTTATACGGCGGTAATCCCTTCGATGGCCAGTGCCGGATTTATTGATATGTCAGTAATAGAACAAGGCCCGTTGGGTATTTCCTGGTTAAGACCGCTTTCCTTATTTGGTATGGAAGGAATGGACAGTGTTACCCATTGTTTTTTCTGGAGTATGTTTTTTAATATCCTGGTCTTTGTCACAGTATCACTCAACAGCCATCGCACGGCCCGGGAGATTTATCAGTCGGAAATTTTTGTCGATATTTTCCGTCATTCAGGTCCGGGCGATACCCATGCTGTATGGAAGGGCACCGCCTACCTGCCCGACCTGAATTCGCTCCTTGCCAATTTTTTAGGAAAAGAACGAGCGGAGAAAATTATCAGCAGTTATGCCGCCCGGCATAAAATTTCCATGGAAAGCAAGAAAGCGGATCCGCGGCTGGTTACTTTCTCTGAAAAAGTATTAAGCGGGGTGATCGGCTCAGCCTCGGCCCGCATTATGGTTAGCAGTGTAACCAAGGAAGAAGAACTGAAGATCAGTGAAGTGATGCATATCCTGCGGGAATCACAACAGATGATCGAGCTGAATAAAGAATTAAGACGCAAATCCGGTGAATTGCAGAAAGCCACCGAGCAGCTGACGCAGGTAAATGCCCAGTTGAAAGATATGGATGAAGTGAAAGATGAATTCCTGTATACCGTTACCCATGAATTACGTACGCCGCTCACCTCCATCCGGGCCATGGCGGAACTGGTGCACGACAATGATGATATGGAAGAGGAGCAACGCCAGGAGTTTCTATCCGGTATCATAAAAGAAACGGAACGGCTGAGTCACCTGATCACCCAGGTACTGAACCTGGAGCGCTATGAAAGCGGCCGGCAGCAGTTGAACCTGACACCAGTACTGCTCAATACACTGATCAGTGACAGTATACGATCGGTTACAGGTATGGCCCTGGAAAAGAAAATCACGATTGAAAAACAGATCCCCGACTCCATGTTCCTTATCCGCTGTGATGCCGACCTGATTCAACAGGTAATGAACAACCTGCTTTCCAATGCGATCAAATTTGCAGCGGAAAAAACGGGGCATGTAAAAGTAGGATTATTCAGCCATGAGGATGAACTGCAGATCTGGGTGGAAGATAACGGGAAAGGCATTAACCGGGAACTGCACGAACTAATATTCGATAAATTTTTCCAGGCCCGGAACCAGACATTGAAAAAGCCACAGGGCAGCGGACTGGGATTAGCAATCAGTAAAAAGATCATTGAGATGCACCAGGGCAAAATATGGGTGGAAAGTGAAGAAGGGAAAGGTTCACGGTTTATCTTTACATTACCGAATCAATAATCACCTTATTCCGAAACGTGAGTACAACAAAGAAAATACTGGTAGTCGATGATGATCCTTATATCCTGATGTCTTTGGAATTCCTGATGAAGAAAAACGGGTTTGACGTAATGGTGGCCCGCAATGGAACCGAGGCCCTGGAGATCGTGGAAAAACAGGTGCCCGACATTGTGCTGTTGGATATCATGATGCCGGATGTGGACGGATATGCGATCTGTAAGCATATCAAAAGCAGCAAAAAACTGAAAGAAGCCAAAGTCGTCTTCATGAGTGCCAAGAGCAAGGAGACCGATATACAAAAAGGCTACGACCTCGGCGCCTCTCTTTATGTTACCAAACCCTTCAGCACCCGCCAGTTGCTCAAACAGGTTCAGGAACTGATCAGCTGATCCTTCCCCCTTTATATAAAATTCTGGTTAATTGGTATAGGTTTGTCTCAACCCTCCGCTTCCGGTTGTAATTTGTAGTAACGAATTGCAGCATGGAAAAATACAACGCGATATACCGGCAGAGTATCGACAATAAAGAAGTGTTCTGGAAAGAACAGGCAGCACAACTGCATTGGTTTAAAGCCCCGAAAACTATTCTCTCCCAAAATGAAAAAGGCTTTTACCGGTGGTTTGCCGATGGGGAAATCAACACCTGTTATCTCTGCCTGGATCAGCAGGTGGAACAGGGCCGGGGCGAACAGATTGCCCTGATCTATGATTCGCCGGTTACACATAAGATAAAAAAATACAGTTACCGGGAGTTACTGGATCTTGTGTCCCGCTTTGCCGGTGGATTACAAACAGCCGGAATCCGTAAAGGAGATACGGTGGTTATTTACATGCCGATGATTCCGCAGGCAGTGATCGCAATGCTGGCTTGTGCACGGATCGGGGCGATTCACTCCGTCGTATTCGGCGGTTTTGCCCCACACGAACTGGCGATGCGGATTGATGATGCCCTTCCCAAAGCAATCATATCGGCGAGCTATGGGGTGGAATTTGATAAAACCATTCCTTACAAACCATTAGTTGACCGGGCCATTGAGGAAGCCCTGCATAAACCCCCGGTGCATATATTTTATGAACGAACTCCCGGGTACGACGAACTGGATGGCATCAGTGAAATGGATTACAACCAGTTGCTTTTGTCTGAACCGGTTCCCTGTGTGCCCGTTTTATCCGGCGACCCTTTATACATCCTCTATACCTCCGGCACCACCGGAAAACCCAAGGGGATAATACGTGATCATGGAGGCTATGCCACCGCCCTTAAGTTCAGCATGGATCATATTTATGATGCCAGACCCGGTGAAGTATACTGGGCAGCCAGCGATGTAGGCTGGGTGGTGGGTCATAGTTATATTGTATATGGCCCCTTGCTACAAGGTTGTACCACGATTCTTTATGAAGGAAAACCCATCCGTACTCCGGATGCAGCGGCATTCTGGCGTGTGATTAGTGAACATAGGGTGAACGTAATGTTTACTGCCCCCACCGCCATTCGCGCGATTAAAAAAGAAGACCATGAAGGAGAGGGTACCCGGCATTACGACCTCAGCTCTTTGAAATACCTTTTCCTGGCCGGTGAACGTTGTGACCCCGCCACTTATCACTGGGTCAAAGATCTCTTGCAAATACCTGTGATCGACCACTGGTGGCAGACAGAAACAGGCTGGCCGATGGTCGGCCTCATGATGGGACATGATCATCTTCCACCCAAAGCCGGCTCAGCTGGTTTGCCGGTTTGTGGCTATGAAATACATGTAATTTCCGAAGATGGCGTGGAACTGGGAAAAGGGAAAGAAGGGTATATCGCCGCCAAACTACCCCTGCCACCGGGTTGTCTGCCAACACTATGGAAGAACGACGACCGTTTTATTGCGGGTTACCTGCAACATTTCCCCGGGTATTACCAGACCGGAGATGGAGGCTATCTCGATGAAGAAGGGTATTGTTATATCATGGGACGGGTAGATGATGTGATCAATGTAAGCGGGCACCGGTTGAGTACCGGCGAGATGGAAGAACTGGTCGCTTCGCATCCCGCTATTGCAGAATGTGCAGTAATGGGAATTGCAGATGAACTTCGTGGTCAACGGCCCATTGCCCTGGTGGTATTGAAGGATGGACACCAGATCGAAGAAGAAATCATTGAAGAGGAGCTGGTGGCATTGATCCGGGAGAAGATCGGAGCGGTGGCTTATTTCCGGAATGCCGCAATAGCAAAACGTTTACCTAAAACCCGGAGTGGAAAAATTCTCAGAAAGACCATCCGTCAGATTGCAGATGGAGAATCCTTTGCCCTCCCTTCGACAATTGATGACCCGAAAATACTGGATGAAATCAGGGAAATTCTGGAGGAACGAAAAGTAGGAATAGCCTTCAATAAAGTATAATTGATTGATATTAAAACACTTGTGCTGTAAAATATTTTTTATAAAAAACGGGCTTTAAGTTAAACAATCTGCTTTTATTACTGTTATATGCAGGCGTAATCACATGAAAAAAATAGCCCTTTTCATATTACTCCTCTTCGCCTTTGTCCAGGTTATTCCCGGGCTACAAGCCATGTTTAGTGACCAGGTCTGTTCGGTTATTTTTAATGTGGATGAGGAGAAAAACGGAGAAAAAACCGTTGATGGTCATCAAAAGTTTAATAAAGAATATTCCGACTTCTGCCAGCTTTCCGACATACTCAGTCAACGGCTGACTATTGCATTTCACCTGACAGAAAAAATACTTCCGGCCCCCAGCCTGGAACAACTAACGCCACCTCCTAATTGCTGATCCGGCAATAGATTCATGGGCAGGCCAATGCCCGTTATTCCATTCTTTCATAATTATTAATCTCATTGTATGAGTGCTGCTGCTAACCCGGTTTCCAGGATTATGCGCCTGGTCAAACTGGAACGTAAAGAAATATCTGCTATTTATTTTTATGCCATCCTGAATGGACTGATCCAATTATCCCTGCCCGTAGGGGTGCAGGCAATTATTGGATTTGTATTAGGCGGTTCCATGTCCACCTCGCTGGTCATACTGATTGGCCTGGTGGTTGCCGGTGTATTTTTCACCGGACTATTGCAGGTGGGACAAATGCAGCTGATTGAAAAAATTCAGCAAAATATTTTTGTCCGGTATTCTTTTGAGCTGGCTGACCGGATACCCCGGCTTGACCTTAAAAAAACGGATGCTTATTATATCCCGGAACTGGTCAACCGTTTTTTTGAAATTCCATCCTTGCAAAAGGGATTGGCCAAACTCCTGTTGGATATTCCAACCGCCACAATCCAGATTGTTTTCGGACTGGTCCTGCTCTCCTTTTATCATCCGGCTTTTATTTTGTTCGGGATGATACTCATTTTGATTCTCTGGATGATTCTTTATTATACAGGTAATAAAGGATTACAGACCAGTCTGACGGAAAGTGCCTACAAATATGGAGTAGCTGCCTGGCTGGAGGAAATGGGCCGGCTGATCAAATCCTTTAAATTCTCCAAAGGTTCGGTTATTAATATGCAGAAAACAGATGAGAAAGTCAGCGGCTACCTGGATGCCCGCAACAGCCATTTCAATATCCTTCAGTTTCAGTTTAAAGTACTGATCGCTTTTAAAGTACTGATCACGGCTGCCATGCTGATTATCGGATCTCTTTTGCTGGTCAATCAGCAATTGAATATCGGACAGTTTATCGCGGCTGAAATCGTTATCATCTCTATTATCGCTTCGGTGGAAAAACTGATCGGCAATCTCGACAGTGTGTATGATGTGCTGACTTCTGTTGATAAAATTGCCAAGATCACCGATAAGCCGGTAGAGACATCCGGCACCTATTTACTGCCTGAGAAAAACGAAGGACTTTCGATTGAAGCGGATAATGTATGCTTCGCTTACAATGATGAAAAGTATGTATTGCAAAATATCAGTTTCCGGATCAATGCCGGTGAAACTGTATGTATCACGGGAAAAGAAGGCAGTGGAAAATCCACCCTGCTTAAAATCGTCAGCGGCTCCTACCAGGGCTTTGAGGGCTCATTACTGCTGAACGAATTACCGGTAGGCAACTATGAATTGAAATCACTCCGTCAACAAACCGGCATCCTGCTGAGCCAGCAGGATATATTCCACGGCAGCCTGTTGGATAATATTACCATGGGGCAACCCGGTATTGATGTGCAGCAAATCATCCGCCTGTTCAAAGAAACAGGGCTGGCTGATTTCCTCAGCAGCTTGCCGGAAGGATTCGATACCTGGCTGGATCCAACCGGTAAACGATTGTCCAGAAATGTAGTGAATAAAATCCTGCTGGTCAGGGCGCTCGTTGGGCAGCCGCGGCTGCTGCTGCTTGAAGAACCCTGGACGCATATTGAAGAACCCTACCGCAGCCAGATCATCCGGTTACTGCTGAAAGATTACCCCAACACCACGATCCTCGTCGTCAGCAATGATCCTGAATTCACCCGCCTTTGTGACAAAGTGATTGATGTAAAAAATGAAGGCTGTATTATCAAACAGAATAAAACAACTGACCATGACTAATCTTGAATACCCGCAGTGGTCCTCCTTCAAAAAAGTATACCGCTATAATAAAAGAAGCCGTGTGCGCTATTGGTTTTACGGATTGATGACGGCCCTGGCCATCATCCTCTTTCTTCCCTGGACACAGAATATCCGGGCCAAGGGAACCGTAACCACTTTACGGCAGGAACAACGACCCCAGCAACTGAATACCATTATCCCGGGACGGGTCATCAAATGGTACGTGAAGGAAGGGGATTATGTAAAAGCCGGGGATACCATTCTTCAACTGGCCGAGATTAAGGACGATTACCTGGATCCGCAATTGCTGAGCAGGACCAAAGAACAATTATCGGCCAAATCCCTTACGGTGGATTACTATAAAAACAAAGTGGGGACATCCGGTACCCAGATCAATGCACTCGGTGAAGCCCTTCAACTGAAAATGGATCAGTTGCGCAACAAACTCCAGCAATTACAATTAAAAGTGCAGAGTGACAGTATGGAATCCATTGCCGCAGCGAATGATTTTAAAATTGCTACTCAACAGTTCAGTCGCCAGAAAGCGATGTATGACAGCGGTCTGGTGTCACTGACACAACTGGAGCAGCGAAATCAATCCTATCAGAACAGCCTGGCCAAAAAAGTAAGTGCGGAAAATAAATTACAGAATGCCCGGCAGGATCTTACGATTACAAGGATAGAAATGAATGCCACCCAGCAGGATTACATGGAGAAAATTGCAAAGGCGCAGGGGGATCAGTTTCAATCCCTTTCACAAATTGCTACCGGACAAGGAGATATTGCCAAACTGGAAAATCAGTATAGTAATTATTCCATTCGGAACGGTTTGTATTTTATCACAGCACCGCAGAGCGGACAGATCACCAAAGCCCGCAAAGCAGGTATAGGAGAAATTGTAAAAGACAGTGAAATGATCGTGGAGATCGTACCTGACCAGGTGCAATACGCGGTCGAATTGTTTGTCCGTCCCCTTGACCTTCCCCTGGTGTCCAACGGGCAGAAAGTACGGTTTATGTTTGATGGATTTCCGGCTATAGTCTTCAGCGGCTGGCCCAATACCTCCTACGGCACATTCGGGGGCAAGGTGGTGGCCGTTGAAAGTTCAGTAAGTTATAATGGAAAATTTCGCTTACTCGTTACCGAAGATCCTTCGGATAAACCCTGGCCCCGTGAATTGAAAATGGGTACCGGAGCCCAGGGAATGGCCCTGTTGAAAGATGTACCCATCTGGTATGAACTGTGGCGGAATATCAATGGCTTCCCGCCGGATTATTATAAAGCCGGTACTGAACCTGAAAAAAAATAAATCATGCAAACGCATTCAAAATATAAAATCATCCATTGGCTGCGGCACCGGAATCAGCAACGAAAAAAAACAATCCTTATAACTGGACTGATGCTGATCCTGCTGTTTCTTGCCAAACTTTCGCTAGCGCAGGACAGTCTGCAGCTCCAAACGCTGTCAGCCAGCCAGGTAATGTCCATCGTTAAACGATACCATCCTGTAGCCCGGATTGCCGATATAAATATTGATATGGCCAAAGCGGATATTACCATTGCCCGCGGGCAATTTGATCCGCAGCTGTACAGTTCCAATGCACAAAAGACGTTTGACGGAACTGACTATTACAACTACAACCGGCCCGAATTGAATATCCCTACCTGGTTTGGTGTGAATATCAGTACCGGCCTGGAATATTTATCCGGTAGCCGGACAGATCCACAGGAAACGTCGGGTAAGACCAGTTATTTCGGGCTTACGGTTCCGTTGGCTAAAAACCTGCTGATGGATAAACGCAGGGCTGCCTTGCAAACCGCGAAGATCTATAAGGATGCTTCGCAGGTGGAAAAAAATATTCTATTGAATAATATACTGCAGGAATCTATTGCTGCATACTGGAACTGGACACTTCAATACCAGGTGCTACAGGTATTGAATGATGCGGTAGTCGTGAACCGGAAAAGAGTGGCGTTTATTAAGACGAGTTTCCGGCTGGGTGATCGTCCGGGTATCGATACCATTGAAGCCATGGCCCAGTTACAGAATATGGAACTGATGCAATCCCAGGCCGCACTTGAGTTTACGAATGCCGGACTTGGTTTATCTGTTTATTTGTGGACTCCGGAACAGCAGCCTTATACCCTACCCGCCGAAATTATACCGGCCGCACAGCCTGGTTTAACTGAACTCCCGGTTCCAGTACTGGACAGCCTGCTGAATGTTGCGCGGCTTAATCATCCGGAACTCCGGCTTTATGAGTATAAACTGGATGCATTGGCCGTTGACAAAAAATTAAAATTTCAGGAACTACT
>CAUJFR010000182.1 GCA_963169885.1 Bacteroidota bacterium | reverse complement strand
CTTACGCACTGCATCAAAAGAGGTCCACTCCAGCGGTTTATCGATCAGCAGCACCTGACCTTCTTCGAATATATTAATGGGATTCTCCATAAATACAAAAGTACGAAGACAAGTACGAAGTACGAGGTACGAAGTACGAGGTACGAAGTACGAGGTACGAAGTACGAGGTACGAAGTACGAGGTACGAAGTACGAAGTACGATCCTAAAGATCGGGATTAACTAAAGGATGGGAATGCCGTTTAAAAAAAAGAGGTACTAATTACAATCTTAATGATCTGAATGAACTATAGTATGGAGATGTCGTTCAGACTGCTATGGTACCGGGGAGTAAAAAGCATCCCGTAAAACAACCACTTCGTACTTCGTACCTCGTACTTCGTACTTAAATCGACATTCTGGTCTTCAGTTCCAGGTATTTATTAACCGTGTTTACAGTCAGTCCCTCCGGGGTGGTAAGGATGGAAGGAATTCCGTTTTTGTGCAATTCTTTTACCATCAGTTTTTTCTCAAAGACAAATTTCTCAGCAATGGTTTTTATGTAGATATCTTCCAGTGACCTGGTTTTCCCTTCCAATACCGTTTTCAGCTCTGTGTTTTCGAAAAAGATTACCAGCAGTAGATGATACTTGGCAATTTTCCGGAGTGCCGGCAATTCTCGTTGCAGACTTTCCATGGACTCAAAATTGGTAAAAAGGACCAGCAGGCTCCGGTTAGTGATCCGGTTCCTGATCACGGAAAACAGTTTTTCGAAGTCAGCTTCCCGGAAATCGGTCTTCTGTTTATAAAGCGTTTCCAGCACCTGGTTCATTTGTGTGGGTTTCTTATCAGCCAGCACGAAGGTGTCCAGGTTTTTCTCAAAAGTGATAAGTCCGGCTTTATCCTGCCGCACCAGTGCCACATTACTCAATACCAGGGAGGCATTGATCGCGTAATCCAGGAGGGTCATTCCATGAAACGGCATTTTCATCACCCGGCCTTTGTTGATCAGGCAATATATCTGCTGGCTCCGCTCATCCGTATAATTATTCACCATCAGGTCCTGCTTACGGGCAGAGGCTTTCCAGTTGATAGTACGATAATCATCTCCCCGCACATATTCTTTGATCTGTTCAAACTCCATACTATGTCCGAGTTTCCTGATCTTTTTAACACCGGCATCCTGCAGGCGGTTGCTCATTGCCAGCAGCTGGTAACGCCGCATCTGAAAGTAGGACGGGTATACTTTTACTACCTGTTCCTGTTCGAAAACAAAACGTCGCCTGACCAGTTTCAGTGGCGCATGTACAAATACATTAATGTCGTGAAACGTATATTCTCCCCTGGTTTCAGGCCGCAACGTATAGTCCAGTATGGCTGGCTGATCTGCTTGTAATATAAGTTTACGTATCCAGTTCCGATCCTGGAACTGTACGGGCAGTTCATCAATGATACTGGTTTTTACAGTAAATGCATAGTGATTTGTCAGGCGGATCTGCACTTTGTTCTGATCGCCAACACTAAACCGCTCCGGCAGTTCACGACTGGCCGTTATTCCCTTGTTTTTACTGTACACCAGGATCATATCGATCAGTACAGCCACTCCAAGCAATACCAGCATCAGTCCGGCTATTCGGTAAAAGGACGGAATAAAATAGCTCAGGGCATACAGGATCGCAGCAGCCCCGGCTATATAGTAAACAATTTTATTAAAGTAAAAAGATCGGATCACGGGTATGAGTTAATCAGTTAACGTGGTACATCCATTCCCTGGATTATCTGACGGATTACATCATCTTCACTGATCCCTTCCATTTCTTTATCAGGTGAAAGGATGATCCGGTGACGTAAAACAGGTATAGCTACAGTTAAAATATCATCAGGTGTTACGAAATCCCTTCCCTGCATTGCCGCAATCGCTTTGGAAGCATTCATAATCGAAATGGAAGCACGGGGTGAAGCGCCGAGATAAATGGATTTATTGTTCCGTGTCTGGTGAACAATCCGGGCTACAAACTGCAGCAGTTTCTCTTCCATCACCTGCATTTTTATCTGCTTCCTCAAGGCATTAATCTGCTCTGCGTTCAGCGCCGGATTGATCATATCGAGCGCAGAAGTATTGCCCATCTGGTGAAACTGGGTCAGGATATTCATTTCTTCCGTTTCAGAAGGATACGGCACCACGATCTTAAAAAGGAACCGGTCCAGTTGCGCTTCCGGCAACCGGTAAGTACCCTCCTGCTCTACCGGGTTCTGCGTAGCCAGCACCATGAACGGAGAGGCCATCGGGTAGGTTTTGCCATCGATGGTTGCCTGTCGTTCTTCCATGATTTCCAGCAAGGCCGACTGTGTTTTAGCCGGAGCCCTGTTGATCTCATCCACCAGTATTATATTGCTGAATACTGGTCCTTTTTTAAATTCAAAACTGGCTTCCTTGGGATTGAATACAGGCGTACCCAATACATCGGACGGCATGAGATCGGGTGTGAACTGGACCCTGGAAAAGCCGGCATTCACACTTTTTGCCACGAGTTTTGCGGTAAGGGTCTTGGCCACACCGGGCACACCTTCGATCAGTACGTGACCGTCTGCCAACAGAGCGGCTATAATCAACTTCACCATTTCATCCTGACCTACGATAATTTTTTTAATCTCGGAACGGATTGCCATAACTGCTGCATTCAGTGCAGAGAGATCGGTACGTTGTTGAAAAATTGGTTCTTCCATATTTATGCTTTTTTATAGAATGATTCAAGTCGGTTATGAAAAAAGGCGAGTTGCCGTTCATGTATAGTATCCCCTTCATCCAGTTGCCGGATAAAGGAAACGATTTCAGCAATCTCCTTTTCTTCAACCCCTGACTTAAAGTGGAGCAGCCGGATGAAATCGTCATTGAGAATACCCGTAGGCAGTTTATAATTGCTTCGTACAAATTCAAGGAAATAGGCACTCATTTTCCGGCATAGATTCTTATGGTCACTCCGGTCATAATACAGCCGGCCAATCGTTTTCACAAAATCGAGTGAGTCATTGCGCGGTTTCCGTACCACCGGTATATAACGCTGCCGGCGCCGCATTTCCATCAGCACATAAACAATGAGCAACAGGATTAACAACCAGAATGCGGCCCGAAATGGCTTTTCCCCTTCTGCATTCTTCATATTCATCAGGACCGTCATCCACCCCTTCTGCTGCTGCGACTGATCGTACGACATTTTTTTATTGAGATAATACTCATCCCAAATAATGGATTTCACGTCCGGGCTGATCAGGGAAAAAACTTTTTCATAATACCCGATATTTTTTTCATGCAGTAAAAAATAATTGGAAAAAGCCAGCGGTTCCAGGTGAACGTAAAAATTACCTTTCCCCGTCTGCAGGCGGATAAAATCCGGACGTCCGCTTTCATCAAAACCGAGCACCTGGGTAGAACGTTCATCCACTTGTGTGAAATAAGATGAAAAGGTTTTACCAGGGTATTGATAATGTACGGTATCAGAAAATGGCGGGGTATTAAGGGTCAAACGGACTTTCCCGTCCTCTTCATCACCTGGATACTGTCTGTAATACTCCGGAGCGTTGCTGCCACAACGAAGAAATTCATCTGCTTTGGAAGAGATATAACGGGCACTGATAAAAACATCATTTCCGTAACGGGCAAAATCAATCAGCTTCTTCATTTCTGACTCGTCTGCCCCGAACCTGTCCGTAATGCAGATAAATGCCTGCCGGTCATCGTATACGGAAACCGAATCCCAATACCCGGGTTCTTTCCGGGTTACCTGAATACGGGCATCCGGAAACTGATAAGGCAACTGCTGAAAAGCCACATAAGTGGCATAAGGAATCTTATCCTGCCGCTTCAATGTTACACGGTCGTCAAAGTTTCTTTTCCTGGCCGCCTTCCCGGTAATATATAACAGGATGATGGCGGCAGCCAGCAAGGTAACAAGCAAATATGGTAGTATACGTTTCACCTGGGTTAACGCTTGTTTTGAAACTGCTCCACATCCTGCGATATCAGCCGGTAGGCGTCCGGCGATACAGCAAACCGGCCATACCAGCTATACTCGTAATGGCGGGTGATACGGAAAAAGTCATGGTAATATTCAGTATTATACAGCTGCATGAGGTAGTCCATATTGGTTTTGTCCTGCTGATAGCGGATCCGGTTATGCTCTGCCATATGTTTTAACAACCGGAGATATTGCAGGCGTACGGCAAGCCGGTAGTCTCCACCTGCGACAGCCTTATCAATTTCCTGCTGATAGCGAATTGCAAATATATCTTCCGGCATATCTTCCAATGACGGATCATTGTTGTTTTCCGTTACCAATCTCCTTTTGCGTCTGAACAAACCACTCTCAGCCATATAGTAAATCACCACCGCAAGAAATACGCCGACGATCAGCACCCAAAGAAAGGTCGACATCCAGCCAAAACCCCAGTCCGGTTGAGTATTCCTGCGGCTCTTCTCTTTTTCCGGTTTCTTTTTTTCTATGTTGGTATTGGCATACCAGAAGTCGTCGTCCTCCTGTAAAGCGTTAACCACACTATCGGGGACTTTCCGGCGGTAAAGGCGGACTGAATCCATTTCACGGAGTGGAATAAAATGAGCAGTGGATTCTTCCTCTTGTTCAAGGGCCTCAACCGGCGCCACTTCTATTGTCGTCCGGGTGATAGTGGTATCTGCCTCTTCCATATCAGGATCATCCGTTTGCGCCTGCAATAAACCACCCGAAAACAAGGCCATAATCAGCAAGACCGGAAAACGCTTCCAGGCCACAAGGGAAAAAGAAATCGGGTTCAGGGTATTCCGGCTCACTATACTTCCTCCTCGTTTAACTGTACCGATAAGCGTTTATGCAGCCGGATGGGGTAAATGATAAAATACCAGATGACAAAAATGACAGAAAGAGAAAACACACCGGTTGTCAGCCAGGAAAGATCGTTATACAGACGCGTTATAAATCCTTCAAAAAATGCAGCCACTGCAAATACAGGTAACAGACCGATCATAATTTTAGTCCCGTCCTTTGCACTTTGTTTGAACGCATCCATGCGTTTGATTGTACCGGGAAAGAGAAATCCCTTTCCCAGGATCAGACCGGCCCCACCGGCTAATATAATCGCCGTAATTTCAAGTGTACCGTGTACAAAAACCACGAGCCAGAAATCTGCAGCGAGTCCTTTCGCCGCGAATATCTGGTCAAACACGCCGACCATCACCCCTGTTTCAGCCAGACCATAAAGGGAAGGTATTCCAAGTGCCAGACCTGAAGCAAACATGCGCAGGGCGACGATCATATTATTTACCATGATTCCCAGCCAGGTCAGGATACTGTTTCCTCCTTCGTAGATGCCGAAGGGGTTTCCTTTGGCAATGTTTTTATGAGTTTCCTCGATATACCCGGGCCCCAGTACTTCCCCGGCAACAGATTCATCCACGGTAGCCGTGAAAAAGCCTATTACAAAAAAAAGGATAAAAAAGAGGGTGGCAAAAAGCAGTATGCCATGATGTTTGCGGATGGTCAGTGGCAAATCATACTTCCAGAATTTCCAGATCCGGTTGGAATCTTCTTTCCTGTTTTTATAAATATCCAGGTATATACGCGAAGCCTGTGAATTGATATAGTGGGTAACCTTCCCGGATGGATAGAATGTTTTGGCATACGCCAGATCATCCACCAGTTGTGTAAAGGAAGCGGCCATCTCGTCCGGATCATCCGGGGGGAGGTGCTGGTTTTTCAGCCAGCGGTCTTTATTCTT
>CAUJFR010000181.1 GCA_963169885.1 Bacteroidota bacterium | reverse complement strand
AAATCAGTGCGATCCGTGGCCCTGTATTTTTCGTGCTCTTTTGTGTGTTTTCGTGGCCCCTGTATTTGCCGCAGGCAATGGTCCGTGTCTATCCGTGTGATCCGTGGCCCTGTATTTTTCGTGTCCTTATATGTGCTTTCGTGGCCACCTGTATTTGCCGCAGGCACTGATCCGTGTCTATCCGTGAGATCCGTGGCCCTGTATTTTTCGTGTCCTTATGTGTGCTTTCGTGGCCACCTGTATTTGCCGCAGGCAATGATCCGTGTCTATCCGTGTGATCCGTGGCCCTGTATATTTCGTGTCCTTATGTGTGCTTTCGTGGCCAACCCAAAGCCGCAGGCTTTGCTTGCATAGTGGCAAAAAAAAGGCACTCCCTCTCAGGAATGCCTTTCAAAAAATATACAGCAACAGCTTACTTTCCGGCAGCGTTGGCTTTCTTCGCCAGTTTGCTCTTCAGGTTAGCCGCTTTGTTAGCGTGGATAATACCGCGTTTGGCCAGTTTGTCGATCATGCTGGCAACATCAGGGAATTTTTCACCCATTTCTTTTCCGGGGGCCGCTTTCAGGTCACGGATTGCATTACGGGTGGTTTTTCCGTAATACTTATTTCTGTCACGACGTTTAGCCGCCTGGCGGGCATCCTTTTTTGTTGCACTGTGATTAGCCATCTAATAATTGATTTAAGGAGTGCAAAGGTAAGGCTGCGGCTCCTTTCCACCAAATTTCACCAGGATTTATTACAAAATCAGTTATCCGTGGAAACCTTTCAATCAGCCTGGGGTTATATATTATAAGTCGCTGAATGTTAGGGGGTAACATTTAACCAGCCTTTTCCGGCAGTGCCGGATGGGTTTTCCTTTTTTTCAGCGATATTTGTGACCCGATTTTTCACCAGTATTATAATAACCTCTTTCATGAAGGATTTTTCCTATATCACTAACTCCCACCCGGAGTATATTGAAAACCTGTACCGTGATTTTCTGAAGGACCCAGCCTCCGTTGATCCTGAAATAAAAAAATTTTTCGAGGGCTTTGATTTTGCCATCAGTAATGGTACCTCCCAGCATGTTAAAACAGATCAGGCAGTAAGTGCTCCAGTTGCACCGGCTGCAATGTCCGATTCAACAGCTTCAGACTGGCTCCGGGAATTAAGGGCTTATCGCATGATATTGGGCTATCGGAATAAAGCACACCTGATCGCTAAAACAAATCCCATCAGAACCCGTAAAGACCGGGGGGCTAATATAGAATTATCCTTTTACGGATTAACGGAACAGGATCTTGATGCCCCTTTACAGGTAGGTAACCTGATTGGATTGGGAACTACTTCCCTTCGTACTATTCTCGCACACCTGGAAAAATGTTATGCATCCAGTGTAGGGGTGGAGTTTAAGTATATCAGTGATCCGGTAAAAGTAGACTGGCTGACCCGTGAAATCGAAACCACTTTATTACAGCCACTTCCATTGGAGAAAAAGAAAAGAGCGCTGGAGAAGCTGAACCAGGGAGTGATGTTTGAAAAATTCCTGCATACCAAGTATGTCGGGCAGAAACGTTTTTCACTGGAAGGAGGGGAGACCACTATAGCCGCCCTCGATGCGATCATCAGTGCGGCCGCTGACCAGGATGTACATGAAGTGGTGATCGGAATGGCGCACCGCGGCCGGCTGAACATATTGGCCAATATCATGGGCAAAACCTATGAACAGATCTTCAGTGAGTTTGAAGGCACGGCCAAAGTGGATCAGACCATGGGCAGCGGCGATGTGAAATACCATATGGGTTATGGTTCTGAAGTGGAGACGATCAACAATAAAACCATCCACCTGAAACTCATGCCCAACCCTTCACACCTTGAAGCCGTAAACCCGGTGGTGGTGGGTTTTGCCCGGGCCAAAGCCGATGTGATGTACGAGAGTGAGTTTGACCGCATTCTTCCGATACTGATTCACGGAGATGCATCAGTGGCCGGTCAGGGCATTGTTTATGAAGTTTTGCAAATGAGCTATCTCAAAGGTTATTATACCGGGGGTACCATTCACTATGTGATCAATAACCAGATTGGATTCACCACCGATTTTGATGATGCACGAAGCTCTGATTATTGTACCTCCCTTGCCGCTGCCGTACAGGCTCCTGTATTTCACGTCAACGGCGATGATCCGGAAGCCGTGATCAAATGCGCGGAGATTGCCACCCGTTACCGCCAGGAGTTTAACGGCGATGTATTCATCGATATGGTATGTTACCGTCGTCACGGACACAATGAAGGCGATGATCCAAAGTTTACCCAACCGCATTTATATGCATTGATTGATAAACATCCCAATCCGAGGGAAGTCTATATTAAATACCTGCTGGAAAACGGGGAACCCGATGCACAGGAACTGGCCAAGGCCATGGAGAAAAAATTCTGGGCGGACCTGCAGGAAAGGCTGGATGAGATCAAACAAAATCCGCTGCCGTACCATTACCAGCCTCCTGAACTGGAATGGAAAAAATTAAGAAGGGCCGTGGTGAATGATTTTGACCGTTCGCCGGTAACGAGTATCTCAGAAGAAAAATTCAAAACGGTATTCAACGCCATGATGTCCTGGCCTGAAGGATTCAAGCCTTTGCGGAAAGTAGAGAAGATACTGCAGGATAAGGTAAGGTTATTTGATACAGAGCATAAAGTGGATTGGGCCACCGCAGAACTGCTGGCTTATGGAAGCCTGACGCTCGAAGGCAAAGATGTACGCATGAGCGGTCAGGACGTGCGCAGGGGTACCTTCTCTCACCGGCATGCGGTGTTGCGTGATGAACAGACAGATAAACCGTATAGTCGGTTATCAAAAATCCCTGGAAAGTCCGGAAAATTCAGAATATATAACTCATTACTTAGCGAGTATGGCGTGCTCGGTTTTGAATACGGTTATGCGCTTGCCAATCCCAACGCCTTAGTGATCTGGGAAGCTCAGTTTGGTGATTTTGCCAACGGTGCACAAACCATGATTGATCAGTTTATAGCCGCCGGTGAACAGAAATGGAACCGGATGAACGGCGTCACCTTATTACTTCCGCATGGCTACGAAGGGCAGGGACCTGAGCACAGCAGCGCCCGACTGGAGCGCTTCCTGCAATTATGTGCTGAATTGAATATGGTCGTTACCAATATCACGACAGCGGCTAATCTGTTTCACGCTTTAAGAAGACAGCTTGCGTGGCCTTTCCGTAAACCACTGATCAACTTCTCGCCCAAGGCCAACCTGCGACATACAGGCACTTATTCCCGCCTTGACGAATTTGTGAATGGCGGTTTTAAAGAAGTAATCGATGATGAGTATGCTGACCCGGCTGAAGTAAGAAAAGTATTATTCTGCAGCGGTAAAATGTATTTTGACCTGGCGGAACGCCAGCAAAAAGAGAGCCGGAGAGATGTAGCCATTGTACGGCTTGAACAACTCTATCCGTTGCCGCATAAACAACTGGAAGCCCTGTATAAAAAATACAATAAAGCCACCTGGTTCTGGGTACAGGAAGAACCCCTGAATATGGGGGCCGCTTCTTTCCTGAAAATGAACCTCACCCAGTTGAATTATGGCGTGATCAGCCGTCAGCCTTCCGCATCAACAGCAACCGGGTATAATAAAATTCATTTACAGGAGCAGGGGGAGATCATTGAAACCGCATTTAGTATCTGATTGAACATATAATATTATGATTGAAATAAAAGTACCAACCGTTGGAGAATCGATAAGCGAAGTAACCCTGCTTAAATGGGTGAAAAAGGACGGCGACTATGTGGAACGTGATGAAGTAATCGCCGAACTGGAAAGTGAAAAAGCCACCTTTGAAGTGAATGCGGAAAAAGCGGGCGTTTTAAAAACGGCTGCGGCAGAAGGCGATTCCCTGAAGATCGGAGACCTGCTCGCCAGTATTGATGAAAGTGCGGAGAAGCCGGCGGGTAAAGCGGCTGAGCCGGCACCTGCTCCGGCCAAACAAGAAGCGATATCTTCTGCGGCACCGGTTACGGCTGTACCCAATGACATAAAAGCCACTCCCGTTGCTTCAGCTATTATAGCGGATAAAAAAGTAGATCCCAAATCAGTGACCCCGACGGGTGCCATGGGTAAGATCATGAAAGACGATGTACTGGCGGCTTTATCCGCGCCGGGCAAAAAAGCATTTGCAGGAACAGAGCTCAACAGCCGGAATGTACGGGTGGAGAAGATGAGTAACCTGCGCAAAACCATTTCCCGTCGCCTGGTGGAAGCAAAGAATACCACGGCCATGCTTACTACTTTTAATGAAGTGGACATGACCACCATCATGGAGATCCGGACTAAGTACAAGGATAAGTTCAAGGAGATACATGGGGTGGGACTCGGCTTTATGAGCTTTTTCGCCAAAGCCTGTGCCGTAGCCCTTGGCGAATGGCCTTCGGTGAACGCCTATATCGACGGCGATCAATTGATTTATCATGACTATGCCGATATCAGCATTGCGGTAAGTACACCCCGGGGATTAACAGTGCCCGTGATGCGTAATGTGGAAAGCATGAGTATGGCAGATGTGGAACGTAAGGTGGTAGAGCTGGCCGGTAAAGCCCGCGACAGCAAACTGACTACCGAAGACCTCACCGGTGGTACATTCACCATTACAAATGGTGGTGTATTCGGATCATTAATGAGTACCCCGATCATAAATATCCCGCAAAGTGCCATCCTGGGAATGCATAAGATCCAGGACCGTCCGATGGCGATCGGTGGACAGGTAGTGGTACGCCCCATGATGTATATAGCTTTGAGTTATGATCACCGGATCATTGACGGAAGGGAATCGGTAAGCTTTCTCGTAAGGGTTAAAGAATTACTGGAAAATCCTGAACAATTACTGATCGGGAAAGATCCGGTAAAAACATTATTGGAGCTCTGAATTTCAGGGTAAGAGATAAATGTAAAGGACGGCAGTGATGCCGTCCTTTTTCGTTTTCTTTGCAATGTGAGCCGTTTTCATTCATATATTAACTCCGCAGTAACTATACTTCAGCAGTATAAAGGCGAGGAACCCTTTGCCGGATACCTGAAAAAATATTTTTCAGCCAATAAAAAATACGGAAGCAAGGACCGGAAACAAATTGCCCACTGTTGTTATTGTTTTTTCCGTGCCGGTCATGTTTTAAAAGAGCTGAGCAAGGAAGAGCAGGTACTGTCCGCTTTATTCCTTTGCACACAGGACGCCGATCCGGTACTTACTGCGTTGAAGCCCGAATGGGAAGGGCGTTATATACTTCACCCCGCTGAAAAGCTGAAGCTGCTCAATATTCAACATACAGTGCGAGATTTTTTCCCATGGCCCAATGGGTTAAGTGAGGGAATAGAGCCGGATGCATTTGCCACTTCATTTCTACAACAACCTGATTTGTTTATCCGGATCCGGCCTGGTTATTACCAGGTATTGAAATCGATGTTTCAGGCGAAAGGGGTGATGTATAAGGAGATCAGTGAAACCTGTTTCTCTTTTTCTTCAGGCACCAAACTTGACGATTACCTCAGCACCAATAAAGAAGCGGTGATTCAGGATTATAATTCACAGCAGGTGGGGGAGCTGATGTCGTTAGTAAAAAGTGAGGACGTATTCGATGTGTGGGATGCCTGTGCAGCCAGTGGAGGTAAATCGATCATGGCCAAAGATCGCCTTGGTAAAATCAATCTGATCGTATCGGATATCCGGGAATCCATTCTCTATAATCTGAAGAAAAGATTTGCCGAAGCCGGAATCAGTAATTTTCAAACAATGGTGGCTGATCTGTCGGCCAACGACCCCTTACCGCCTGGTGATCAGTTTGACCTGGTGATAGCGGATGTGCCCTGTAGCGGAAGTGGCACCTGGGGCCGAACTCCCGAACAATTATATTTTTTTAATCAAAACAAGGTGGATGTTTACAGCCGCCTGCAACAGCAGATCATATCAACTGTTTTGCCACATGTTAAACCAGGTGGTTATCTCTTGTATATTACCTGTTCGGTTTTTAAAAAGGAAAATGAACAACAGGTTGAATTTATTGCAGGGCATAGTACGATGAAACTGCTGCAAAACGAATGCCTCAAGGGATATGATAAGAAAGCGGATACGATGTTTGCCGCTTTGTTCCGCAAGGAATTATAACCGGATTAATTCAGCCGTACGAATCAGTTTTGTACCATTGAACACACTGATATAATATTTACCCGCCTGCAAACCGGAAATATTGAGTTCAATGGTTTTCTTTCCACTGCCTTTGCTGTTTTTTTCCTGCCATACCAGGGCTCCTTTTGCATCATAGATATGTACCGGCATCGAAGCAATGGCATTCGGTGTTTCGATCACCAGGCTGAGTGTACTGCCCGTTACCGGGTTGGGTTGTATATTGAGCTTTTCTGTAATTGGATCTGTATTTCCGGTGCCGGTAGCAAAACAACCGGCTGCCACGGTGGTGGTAGTGGTATCAATATACACAGCGGTAAAACTGGCGGTAGCAGTATCTACGATTTGCCGGATGCGGTACGACACTGTTCCCGCATTGAGTCCGTTCAGGGAATTTGTAAACTGGTAAGAACGGATCGCAAGCAGACTGCCCGCCTGTGGTAGCTGTTCTCCTATTTTTGTATAAACCGTTTCTCCGGGCCCCATCCGCTCAATCTCATATTTCATGGCTGATACATCCTTACTGGTCCAGCTGAGTGTAGCCGTACAGGCATTAGTACTGGCTGTTGATGTGGCAAAATCCGTCAGCAGATTCGTAAATGCCAGTTTCATATTGGGTATCCCGTAGCCGATCCGGTTATCCGGGTTTGTATATTTACTTCCAGCCGCTTTGAGAGCCTGTACTATTTTCATGTTATTGTACTCGGGGAATGCCTGCCAGAGACAGGTGCCGAGTCCGGCCATATTAGGGCAGGCAAAGGAAGTTCCGTTACTGGCACCCACCGTATTGCTGGTTGTCTGCACCAGGGCAGCCACGCCTACCGATGCGACTTCGGGTTTAACCTGTCCGTCACCTGAAGGACCGTAACTGGAAAAATTTCCAACAGCTCCGGATACCGATACGGCACCTACTGCAATTACGCTGTCACCATCGGAAGGGGTGACCAGGAAATTCCAGGCATTGCCTCCTTCATTTCCGGCGGAGTTAAAAACAAGCAATCCTTTCTTTGCAGCAAGATCAGCTCCTTTGGCTGCCATGGTGGTATTGCCATCCATATTGGCATAGGTATAGTTGAAAACCGCGTTATCAAAATCGTAATAGCCGAGTGAAGAAGAAATAATATCCACTCCGGCACTGTCGGCCCTTTCAGCCCCGCAAACCCAGTTATGCTCCTCGATCGGATATTCGGAGGCCACATCTTCGGTCCGGAACAGATGAAAGCTGGCTTTTGGTGCTTTGCCAACAAATTGTCCCGGGATATTGGCAGCAATTGTAGAAAGACATTGCATCCCATGCTGGTGGTCTTCGGTTACACTGGCATTCCGGGCTACAAAATCCCAGGTACTCAACACCTGACCATTGGCATTAATGCTGTCAAAGGCTTTCAGCGATGTATAATTCTGAAACCCTCCATCCAGGACTGCGATCTGCATGCCTTGTCCGCGCAGACCAATATTATGCAGGAATTCCCCGTTATGCAAGTGTATTTCATTGTAAGAAGAAGTACCATAATTAAAAAAATCGCCATTGATATCCCCCGTTTTACCGGTATTCGATGGTAACGGTGTGGTGATTTCCTCGAGTGCAAATTTATTGGGTGTGATCAGCCGGCCACCTTCACCGGGCCGGGCAGCAAGTCCGCCTACACTTTGTACAAAGGGCATTGCATTGATCGTGTTGATTGCGGCTGCATCATTTGTCTGAATTGAAATCGCATTAAGCCATTTGGAAACATTCAGTACGGTTACATTCGCAACATTTCTGATCTGGGTGATATAGGTGGGTGTGACGGGTAAGTCAGTGCTGTCGAGTGGAATATTGTATTTCGTACGACGGTCGATTGCCCGCTGCGAAAGATAGGCTCCCGGATTAGCCAGGGTAAAGGAAGCAGTCCCTTTGTCTTTCAATCGAACAATATAACGGGTGAACTGTGCACCGGCTTCAGATCCTATAAAAACACATACAATCCCCAGGAGTACAAATTTCTTCATGGTATACCGGCTTTAGCCCGGGTCAAATGTAAGGATAACCCGTAAATTAATTGTGATCGACCATCCACATGGTGATACCAAAACCAGTTTTATACGGTCCGCCTGCACCGCCCGGGTTGGGCTGGTATTCCCATAATTCATATTCACGGTAAATCAGGCCGATTCCTTTTGAATAACGGTCAACGGATCTTGATTTGGCCGCATAGGCAGTTGGAGTTGTTATGGGCACATTAAAGGATTCGTCTACCTGCTCTACGGTAAATACATCTGCATAGTTTTGTCCACTATACGAGAATGAACCGGCATCTCCGTCGTAATAGAAATCCCAGTCTTCCATACTGTCATCATTACTGAAACTGAAAAGCGGACCATAAGGATCTGCGGGCAGGTATTTATTTCCTTTCCAACTGAAACCATTGCGGATTGGCAAGTGCATTTTGATGAAGCGGAGATTGTCTTCCACCACTTCAACTTGATCAGCGAGGGCTGTGATTAAGTATGAACCGGCAGGCTGCCATGCCTGGGTGGCCGCTGAATCATTAAGGAAACGATATACGCGATAACTCGGGCGACCCAGGTTATCCGTGATCATCGTATCGATCTGGTGCTTTACCTGGTATTTATGAATTTCTGTACTCCGGCCAAAATTGGTAAATACGGTGGAGTCCAGCCGGTAAGTAATATATTTCTTGGCAGTCAATGGCAGGTAATCAGCAAGCGGTGCAGTGGTAAATTCTTCTTTTTCATTGCAGGAAAAAAAGGCAATGCTGACAAAGGCCAACAGACAAAGACGGACAACGTAGAAAAGGCGCATAGGAGGTTTTTCTTTGTTCACGGATATAAATTAAAACATAAAGCTACAAACTAATTCCGGGGAACCCTAGCAGCTCTATGGGTAATAACGGGATTTTAGGGTGTTTATTGCCCTGATTATCAGTCGGTAGTCGGGAGTAAGATACCGTCAGGCGATTTAGTATTTTCTTTTAAGTGGCTGAAAATCAGTAACAAAATTAGGGTATAAAATCTAAGTAGGGGCTGTTGACTCCCGACTACTAACTCCTGACTCCCGACTGAATAATCCCTCCGCCGATCACATCCTCTCCCTCATAAAACACGGCGCTTTGACCGGGTGCTATGCCCTTGACATTTTCATAAAAACGGACATTCATGGTTCCGTTTTCCGGGTAAAGGTTGGATAAGGCGCCGCTGTCTTTGTATCGGATCTTGGTAACGGCTTCCATGCCCGGTGTAAGCTGATCATATTTGATCAGATTCAGTTTGCCGACTTTCATTTCATTTTGTTCCAGATCGGCTTCATCGCCCAGCATCACCGTGTTTTGATCCGGATCGATACGGGTTACAAAAACAGGACGGCCCAGGGCAATATCCAGTCCTTTCCGTTGTCCAATGGTATAGAAGGGATAACCTTTATGCTGTCCTAATATTTTACCGGTTTTGTCAATGAAATTTCCACCCGCCACTCTTTCTTCCAATCCGTCCACCCGGCGTTTAAGAAATCCGCGGTAATCGTTATCCGGAACAAAACAGATTTCGTAACTCTCGTGTTTCTTGGCCAGTTCGGGGTAGCCGAAGTCATGCGCCATCTGGCGGATCTCTGTTTTACGATAGGGGCCCAGGGGTAACAAGGTGCGGCTGAGCAAGTCTTGTTGCAGTCCCCACAATACATAACTCTGATCTTTGGTATCGTCTATCGCTTTACTTACGACAAAGCGGCCATTCTCGTGTTGCCTTACTTTGGCATAGTGACCGGTGGCAATGAATTCACATCCCAGGGCATCGGCTCTTTTCAGCAGGGCTCTCCATTTAATGTGGGTGTTACAGAGTACGCAGGGATTGGGGGTGCGTCCGGCCAGGTATTCTTCCACAAAATTCTCAATCACAAAATCGCCGAACTCATCACGGATATCCAGTATATAATGGGCAAAGCCATGTTCTACCGCAGCCTGGCGGGCATCATTGAACGAGTCCAGGTTGCAGCAACCCGTTTCTTTTTTACTGCCACCGCTGGCGGCATAGTCCCAGGTCTTCATGGTAATCCCCACCACTTCATAGCCCTCCGCATTCAACATCAGGGCAGTGACGGTACTGTCAATACCGCCGCTCATTGCTACCAATACTTTTCCTTTTTGACTCATATCTTCAGCTCTTTCCGGCCTTTATCCCGGAAATGAATCTGCAAATATACGCCGAAGAGACGGGTACCCGGTTTCCGAAATGGGTAAAACCTAATGTATTGGAAGCCTGCGGTTTTAGTGCATTTTTGGTATCTTCCAGTCTTTATCAATCAAGCTATAACATGAAGAAATTGCTGTTTGCCGTACTGGTCCTAGCCGGGCTCAGTGCCCGCTCCCAGGACCTGGGTTATTATCTGCCTCAACAAGTCAGTTATAATCAGGCCATACCCAAACCCAAAGAAGTGATCTATCATGAAGTCGGCGAATGGCATGTAACCCATGACCGCCTGGTGAATTATATGAAAGCCATTGCGGTGGCTGCTCCGGACCGGGTGAAGCTTGAACAGATGGGATTTACTTATGAGAACCGGCAGCAGGTGTTATTGATTATTACCTCCAAAAAGAACCATGCAAGATTGGAAGAAATTCGACAGCAGCATGTAAAGCTGACTGATCCCAGTGCTTCCGCAGCATTAAATACAGCGGATATGCCCATTGTGGTATGGGTCGGACATTCCATTCATGGTAATGAACCCAGCGGGGCCAATGCCAGTTTGCTGACAGCTTATTACCTGGCAGCAGCCCAGGGAAAAGAAATTGAAGACTTACTGGAGAATATGGTGATCCTGCTGGATCCTTCTTTTAATCCGGATGGATTACAACGGTTTTCCACCTGGGCCAATCAGCATAAAAGCAAAAACCTCGTGAGTGATCCGAATGACAGGGAGTACAATGAAGTATGGCCTGGTGGCCGGTACAATCATTATTGGTTTGATCTCAACCGGGATTGGTTGCCGGCCGTACATCCGGAAAGTCAGAACCGATTGAAATGGTTTCATCTTTGGAAACCGAATATTCTCACGGATCATCATGAGCAGGGTAGTAATGCGAGTTTCTTTTTTCAGCCCGGTGTTCCTTCACGTGTGAATCCGCTGACACCGGATAAAAACCAGGAACTCACCGGCAAGCTGGGCAAGTTCCATGCAAAGAACCTGGATAAGATCGGCTCGCTCTATTTTACAAAAGAGAGCTACGATGATTTCTATTATGGCAAAGGGTCCACGTATCCGGATGTGAACGGGGCGATCGGTATTTTATTTGAACAAGGTTCTTCCCGGGGGCACTTACAGGAAACCACCAATGGACTACTCAGTTTTCCCTTTACGATCCGTAACCAGTTCGTGACGGCGCTCTCCACGTTGGAAGGAGCTAAGACTTTACGTAATGAGTTTCTCGAATACCAGCGTGATTTTTATAAACAAGCCGCTGCCCGTGCTGCCGCTTATTCAATAAAGGGATTTGTGTTCGGCGATAAGAATGATAAAGCCAAAACATACCGGTTCATTGAAATGCTGAAACGTCACCAGATTGAAGTGAATCAGCTGCCGGATAGCTGGAAAGACGCCGAGTTTGAGAAAGGATCCGCCTACCTGGTATCCTTGAACCAACCCCAGCATAGTCTGATCCGGGGCATCTTCGACCGGACATTTGATTATAAGGACAGCATCTTTTATGATATTACTTCATGGACCATGCCGTTGGCGTTTGGTTTACCTTATCGTGAAATCAGTACACCGGTGATATTGGGTGAAAGGCTGTCAGAGATCCCCTGGCCGGCGCAAACTATAAATGGAGGCAAATCGGAGTATGCCTACATCATGCAGTGGGAGGAATTGTATGCCCCTGCCGCTTTGAATGAATTGTTACAGGCCGGTTATAATGTAAAAGTAGCCACCCGACCTTTTGAAATACCGGTGGGTTCTTCAGTTAAACAGTTTAATCCTGGTACCTTGATCATTCCCGTGCAGATGCAGCAGGAGAATAGTGAAGCGGTCTTTGCCCGTATGCGTGCGGTAACTGAAAAGTATAAAGTACTCTGTTGGTCACTGGCATCCGGTAATTCCAGTAATGGTCCCGATCTGGGTAGTGCGAAGCAGGTCACGGTCGCCCGCCCTTCGATTGCTATGATCACTGGATCCGGGGTAAATGCATTGGATGCCGGTGAGATATGGCATTTACTGGATCAACGGATGAATGTAAAAGCCACACATCTGGAGCCGTCCATGTTTAACCGGATTGATCTGACACGCTATAACACCCTTATACTGGCAGCAGGAAGTTATCCGGATTTGAACAAAGACAAACTGAAAACCTGGGTGCAGGCCGGGGGTACATTGATTCTTACAGAAGAGGCAGTCAGCTGGGCTGCCCAAAATGGAATTACGGATGTGAAGTTTAAAAAGGCAAAGGCTCCGGCAGATAGTACAATGCGTATTCCCTATGCACTACGCGAACAGATTGATGGGGCACAGCAGATCTATGGAGCCATATTCGGTGCTGAAGCTGACCTGACTCACCCGCTGGCCTTTGGCTATAGTCAGAAAACAGTCAGCCTGTTCAAAGCCAATAAAGTATTTATGGAAAAAAGCAAGAATCCCTATGCCACCCCTTTCATGTATGGTCCGAAATCCATGCAGAGCGGATGGGTGAGCCGGGAGAATGGAGAAGCCATAAAGAACTCCGCTGCCGTGATTGTTAATACTGTCGGGAATGGCCGGGTGATCAATATTGCGGATAATCCCAATCTGCGTGCTTTCTGGCTGGGAGGAACAAAACTGTTTATGAACGCCATTTTCTTTGGCCGGATTATTGACGCTGCCAGTGGGAGGACGGACGAGTAAACTGGGGAAAAAAACGGTAAAAACCGGTGTTAAATCCCATTCCCGGATTATTGATTAAGCTTATTTTCGTCTTCCTAATAATATTTACGGACAATTAAAATTGAGCACTATGATTAAAATGCAGGTTATTGGAAATCTTGGAAAAGACTGTGTGGTAAACGCCGTCAACGGAAAAAACGTCATCAACTTTACAGTGGCCCATACGGAAAAGTATAAGGACAGTCAGGGCAATATGCAAGAGAAAACCACCTGGGTGGAATGTGCTTACTGGACTGACCGGACTGCTGTGGCTCAGTATCTGACCAAGGGCAAACAGATTTATGCTGAAGGTCAGCCTGAAGTACGTTCTTTCCAGCGCCAGGACGGCACAGCCGGCGCTTCGCTTTCCCTGAGGGTGAGAGAGGTGCAATTGCTTGGTGGCCGTGCAGAAGCAGGCAGTGGTCCTTCTGCATATCAGCCTTCAGCTTCCGCAGCTCAGGCATCAAATGCAGGTGGCACGATGTCTTCGGTGAGTGAGCCGGTGGATGACTTACCGTTTTAAGTAAGTAAACAAGATTGGAAAAGAGGATGCGGAACAGCATCCTCTTTTTTTATTTTCTAAAGCGAATCCAGTAACTTTCTCTGATGAAAAAGAACTCCGTATTGCTTGTCTTGCTATTGCCTTTATTTGTGGCGGCACAACGACAGGTCAGAACGATCAAAACGGAAGTACTCGTAATTGGCGGAGGAGTGGGTGGCACAGCGGCTGCCATCCAAAGTGCCAGATTGGGTGTGAAGACGGTATTGGTTGAACCGACCACCATGTTGGGTGGCATGCTTACCGCTGCGGGTGTCAGTTGTACGGATGGCAATGACCAATTGCCTTCCGGAATCTGGGAAGAGTTTCGTCAGGCTTTATATCAACACTATGGGCGTAAACGACTGAATACCGGTTGGGTCAGTAATACCAATTTTGAACCCCATGTGGCAGACAGTATTTTTAAAGCCTGGGTAGTCCGGGAGAAGAACCTGACAGTGATCTACCAGGAAGCGTTTAAGTCAGTCATCAAGCAAGGGAATAAAGTAACCGGGGCGGTATTTCATACATCACTTGTTTCAACCTCGCTGCGTGTAAATGCCCAGGTGGTCATTGATGGTACCGAACTGGGCGATGTCTTTGCACAAGCCGGAGC
>CAUJFR010000180.1 GCA_963169885.1 Bacteroidota bacterium | reverse complement strand
TTTTATCAAATTATTCCCGGGAAATATGCTGGGAACGGAGTTTTTAACCACAATTAAAGATATCTTCCCTAAACTGTTGTTTATGCCCACCGGCGGCGTGGATACCACGAAGGAAAGTATTGAAAGCTGGTATAAAGCCGGGGTTTGTGCCGTGGGTATGGGCAGCAAACTGATCAGCAAGAAACTGATGGAAGCTAAGGATTATGCGACCATGGAAAGCGAAACAAAGAAAGTACTGGAACTGATCAGCAGTATCAAACCTTAAAATTACACACATGCAGGGCCAAATGAAAAGTAAAATGTCGAACTACAGATGGGTGATCGTTTCCATGCTGTTCTTTGCCACTACCATTAATTATCTCGACCGGCAGGTACTTTCCCTAACTTGGAAAGACTTTATCGTTCCTGAATTTCACTGGAATAACAATGACTATGGTACCATCACCGCGATCTTCTCATTGGCGTATGCATTCTCCATGCTGCTGGCCGGAAAATTTGTAGATTGGATGGATACCAAGAAAGGTTTTCTCTGGGCAATTGGAGTCTGGTCTATCGGAGCCTGCCTGCACGCCTATTGTGGAATCGCTACCTCTGGTATCCTGACTGGTACCTGGTTGGTGGGTTTTGAAGGAGCCAAGGACACCATTGCAACCGTTAGTGATGTGGCCAAAATAACTTCACTCAGTGTCACACTGTTCATCTTTGCCCGTATTGTTTTGGCACTGGGAGAAGCTGGTAACTTTCCGGCCGCCATCAAAGCCACTGCAGAATACTTTCCGAAAAAAGCAAGAGGGTTTGCGACCAGCATCTTTAATGCCGGCGCCACTATTGGTGCTTTAATCGCCCCGATCTCGATCCCTTTTATCGCAAAAGCCTACGGCTGGGAAATGTCTTTTATCATCATTGGTGCGTTGGGTTTTGTTTGGATGGGTTTCTGGGTATTCATTTATAAGAAGCCGGAAAAACACCCTAAAGTCAACAGCGAAGAACTGGCCTATATCCAGCAGGATGACAAAAATGCAAATGCGGAAGAAATGCTGGCTCACACTAAGAAAATATCCTTTGCCAAAGCATTCAGCTATAAACAAACATGGGCCTTTGCCATTGGCAAATTTATGACCGATGGTGTCTGGTGGTTCTATCTTTTCTGGACACCCGCTTACCTGAGTTCGGTGTACCATATGGATTCCACGCAGAGTGCTCCGCAGATCTTCACCTTGTATTTTATCACTCTACTATCAATAATCGGTGGCTGGTTACCTACCTATTTTGTAGAGAAAAAAGGGATGAACCCTTATGCCGGACGAATGAAAGCGATGCTGATCTTTGCTTTCTTCCCATTATTAGCACTTTTCGCCCAACCACTCGGTTACTTGTCTGTTTGGTACCCGGTCATTATTATAGGTATTGCAGGCGCAGCGCACCAGGCCTGGTCCGCCAATATCTTCTCCACCATCGGAGATATGTTCCCCCGGTCAGCCATTGCTACCATTACTGGTATTGGCGGTATGGCAGGTGGAATCGGCTCATTCCTGATCAACAAAGGTTCCGGAAAACTGTTTGATCATGCGGCGAACACCAATATGAAACTGATGGGTTTTGAAGGAATTGAAGCCGGCTATTTCATCATCTTTACCATCTGTGCGGTAGCCTACCTGATCGGATGGGTAATCATGAAATCATTGGTGCCAAAATACAAGCCAATCACTGATTTATAAAAAGAACTTATTCATTTTTAAAAATACGGCACCCGCATTTTGGCAGTGCCGTATTTTTTTTCACTTATTATTGCCCCTCTCTCAATAACTGCTTCAGTACGTGACATCCCTGGATAATGTTCTATTAAAAATCGTAGCCTTTACAACAATCGGCAGCAGTGAAAAATGAAAACAAAATGTATTGAGGAAACTGTCTGAAAGAAAGCCGGATCTTTCGTATCTTGAAAATGGAGCCAAGTTTCTGCATGTCTATCCGATTGACCTGGGAGGTCTCTGGACCAGTTTTGTACAAATCCAGTAAGCAGAATAATTAATTCATTCACCAGTATGAAATTTCAGACCCGCCTGATTAATTTTCTCCTGCCGTTTGCGGCTTACCTTCTCTTTGCTTTTCAGTGGTTCAATAATTATCTTAAAGCCTGGTATGCCAATATTCCGGAAGAAACTCAGTATCTGAGGGGCGCACTCATCAATCCCTATATTTATTATGCCTGGCTGTTTGGCATTACTTTCCTTCTACATCTCACACTTGGTATCGCCTACCTGGTTCGTGAAAAAACAACCCGCCCGTTGATTTATTTCCTGATGTCCAACCTGCTGTTTACCAGCTACTATGTTTTTCTTTTCGCTGCCGATTTTCCTAAATGGAGCAGAACCGGTCCGTTGAATTTTGTGATATTGTGCTTGCTTGGAATATCGATTGTCAGGTATTATTTTACACTTTACCGGAGAGAAGATCGTGAATAACAAAGAAAATTGTAAATTGGACTATTTTCTCTCAATGTGAAATTGAATTCGTGCAGATTATCTATATAGCGATTTTGAAAAAGTCATGTGTTAAGATTAATAACCAGCTGCAATCAAAAAGGAATAAAATCATGATAACAAAAATAATCTTATCGCTGATCACGGCCTTTCTGTTTATTACTGGTGTATTTTTAATTATTAAGAATAAAGAAATCGAGGGCAATTTTTACGACAGTACTGCCGGCAGAGGCTGGGTTCACAATTCCTTTAATGGCTATTTTCTTGTACTTATATCAATTGGCTTTTTAATAGCACTCATTTTTGTAATAAAAGGGAAAAAAATAAACCCATAGTCCTGTCGATTTATAGAACTGGGTTTTGGCGCAAATAAACAGCATGCTGCTGTTTGCCAAAAAACATTTAGCATATAGAACTACTTTAAAACTATGCTATTAAGGAAATGACGGCCACTTTAACAAGCCTCATTGCCTGCTTTTTGCCGCTTTTAAAAATATTGATTATGAAAATGCCGTCTATACTATTCCTCTTGTTCCTGCTCAAATTAACCAGTGAAGCGCAAGACAGCCTTCGCAAAGTGAATATTATTGCCCCGGATACAAAAACAGTATTTATTGGAGAACTGGGTCAATCGTTAGGCAGCATTCTTACTGTTCAAGGTGTTGTAGTGGATGGACCAGACAAAGGATATGAAGAGGGTCCCAACCTGATCGTACATGTGATAAATGACAGTGCCACCCAGGTACCCCTACAAATACCCCTGTCCCCCTATTTTGGCTCATTTGGCAAAGGGACAATGCCCGTCATCAAAACAGGTAATAGTTATCGTTTACGGGTATACGAGACCGGCGAATTTATTGGCAGTCCCGACGGGGCATTCAACGAAGCCGGAGTAGTCATACAAACAACCGGATTTTATTTTAAAAACAGGTTGATCGTACTCGCAGGCGAAAAAACGGCACCGCTTGAATGGCACCCTGCTCAATTTGAAGGTCGTGAGGCCCTGCTCACTGGCATTGCGGAAAATGAAAATGACACCGCCTGTATTATTGGCACCAGCTGGAAACTGAAACTCGTTTATAGCCCGAAATGGACGGCCACTGAGATTGGGAAACAGGCCGAAGTATTTGGGAAAATACAGAGAACACCGATAAAAAATTTGTTTTATGTCTTGCAGGGAAGAACCCGGTTAGTCCGGCTGGAAGATCAGCTGGGAAAACAGGTCAGTCTGCGTGGACTGGCCATCAGCCAAAACCGATACTGGTGGTTCAATTACCGGGGTACCGATATCTATGTGGAAAAAATGGAACAGCTGCCAGGCTGGTCTGATGAAAACCATTTCATGGCCATGGAAATAACTGGGATACTTGATCAGGAAAAACTTCCGCGACTGGATCAGATTGCTGTGAAAGATAACCGGGATTTAAAAATGTATTATATAATCAGGAATGCAAAATGGACACCGGTTAACAAGTTACTGGAACCTGAATGGTTTGAATTCAGATAAGAAGTTATTCTCAACATCAGATTTATTTAAAGTCTGGTATAAAAGATAATGACACCACCAATGAATAAAGACACCCTTGCCTTTAACAACGCACAAAGTGAAACAGAAAAACCAATCTGTCAATTGCTGGCGTTAACGATCAATGCCGCCCTCTCCGAAGCGGAAAATAAAATCTGGCATGCTCACCCGGTCTGGTTTCTCGATGGTAACCCGGTGGTGGGATACAGCAAATTGAAAAGTGGTATCCGGTTGCTCTTTTGGAGCGGGCAGACATTTGAAGAAGCCGGTTTAAAAAACGAAGGCAAGTTCAAGGCGGCGGAAATCCGTTATACATCCGTTAACCAAGTGAATACCAGTGACCTGAAACGCTGGTTGAAAAAAGCCCGGGATATTCAGTGGGATTATAAAAATATTGTGAAAAGAAAAGGGCAATTGGAACGACTGAAATGAGGCAAAAGCAGGCTTTTCAAAATACGCTTTTATATTTGTACTTTTAAAGGACTCATTTTATCACTTCCGTTGTTTTACAAATTCGCAGGACCATGAGAATATGCAGCGCACTCCTCCTACTGATTTTTCTGACCGGTTGCTTTAAAAGAAACGAGTCAAATGTAAATGCACCCTGTACAGACAGTTGCATGGTCTTTACTATCCGGGTAACCACGGGTCTCCATTCCACCACTACCATGGCCAATATCCCTGTTGAACTGGGCTGGTCAAAACCGGCTACTCCGCTGGGTGATCCCGGGCGACTGATCGCCAAAGGAAAAACCCAGGGCAACGGAACAATTAGTTTTTCGTTTAAGGCAAAGGCAAAAGAATTGCAAGGTGGAAAATTTTATATTACCGCTTTGGCAGGAAACGATTACTTCCGGACACAAAACGAATATTATGGAATAGAAAAATATGACAGCCTGGTAAATACAGCGATTCATGTTCCTGCCAAAGCGACATTGAAAATCATCTATAAAAACTTCAACCCGGTCAGTGCAGAAGATTTTTTCCAATGTCTTCCTTATTTTCCGTCATATGGCTCAACAGGGCATCCCATAGAAATGAAAAAGCCGGATGGCCAACTCAGCAATACTCACTTCTTTACATCATACGGTCCATTTACAACACTGGAACTTACCGGTACTACAGCCGGAGACCAGTATACGTACTTTGATATTATTAAAAAGAAAAACGGGGTACGGGTGAATCTGAGAGACAGTATTTATATTGTAAAAGGAGAGACGAAGATCTACGAAGTTGAATTCTGATATATAAACACAAACTCCGCTTTTACCTCACCCCAATAAAAGTCCGGCACTTCTTCCTTTAAAAATTCATCCGAATCCCCAGACCCAGCACAAAATTATTTGACGTATTGCCTTTTGTAAACACAGGTGCATAATGCTCCGATGCCCGGATAGCTATTTTATCTGAAATCTGGTAAGCCTGTGTCAGCCCAAACATACCTCCCAGGTAATTATCGGTGTATTTCATATTGCCGTATTTCTGTGACTGACTCACCAAACCCAGCAATGCCTGTGTAGTAAAAATAAAAGGATCATTACAATTAGCCTCCCGGAATGGCGTCCAGGATACGCCGCCAAACACCCCCAGTTTTGTATAATCCACCATGCCTTCATTCCCGGCATTATAGGCCAGGTGACCGGTGACACCAACATTCTCACAGATCATCCGGGTATAGTTCAAAAAGCCTCCGGGCATAGACAGGTTATCGCCGTTGCCAAAATCTTCAAGCATCAATGAAAAACCACCATAAAAAATATTCGGATTACATGAATTGTTTCCCTTTCTATTACAATCCCCTGCAGGCATTTCAAACCGGTAATTGGTCCAGTAATTATTCAAAGGCTCATTGACTTTCACTTCCGGATCCAGGTTGATACGGAGACTGTTTCCCCCGGCAGTTATTGGGAAAATATCCCGGTATTCAACTCTGGGCAGGTTCTTCTCATAAGCCGATTGCTTTATTTCAAAATCATACCCATTCACATCGGTGAACTCCGCTTTGTATTGTAAAATCTGTCCCTTACAATCATAGAAATATGTTTCTCCATACCGGTAATTTTCAGGGTACCACTCATAACGTACCGATTGCCGGATCATGCCCTGGTCATCTTTCAGTTTTATATCCTGTATGCGATAATCTGCTTTAAGTTGCAGATCCATTTCCATTTTTCCACTTTGGCCATACGTCATATCCGCTTTTGAACTCAGTCCCGCATTTAATGCATAGATGTCTTTGACCTGCCCGGTCCATTGGCTGTATTGATCATTGGTATAGCCTTCATAACTGATCCGGGGAATTGTGTAATAAGGCTGATAAGTATTTCCGGAATTGAAACGAAGGTCCATATCCTTTTTGGTAATTATATTCACCACACCGGATACTGCATCAGATCCATAAATGGCATCCGCACCGTCTTTTAACACCTCGATGCGTTCAATGGCTTCCACGGGTATATTATTCAGATCATAAGTAACCGATTGACCATAGAGTGTTTGTCGCCGTCCATTGAGTAATACGAGTGACTTATTAGTGCCCAATCCACGCAGTTCAATGGTGGAAGCCCTTTGCGTTACTATATGAGTTTGAGGCAGAGAACTGATCAATTCAGTAATGCCATCCCCCGTATAGGTTTGAATCGTTTCAGCACCTATAGTGCTAACCGGTGAAGAGGATTGGAAATTGAGTTTTCGCTGAGCATTTAGCGGCGAAATGATGCACAAAAAAATACAGGCAGCAAACAGCCTGTTGAAAGTGATTTGTTTCAGCATAAACAGGAGTTTAGAGGTGAATAAAAAGTTTCCCGGGGATGGGTCTTGTATTCAGGGGGAGGAGTTACCGAATTTAATAAATCCGGCAAGCATTCTCAAAAAAAATACCAGATATGCCTGGGTTATGTTATAACTCATTCTTAATCAAAAGAAATAAGTAATTTATCAGGGCCAACAAAACGCATCACCAGACACCTTCTTTCTAATATGCATTTATAATCCAAAAAAAAATGCCCCCTTTCAGGAGCATTTTAATTTTTATTTAATCAGCGCTATCTGTATCGTCATTTCCTCTATAAGCGACCTTCTTCCCTTCTAGCTTCTCGTTTCTAGCTTCTAGCTATTCGCCCCAGATATTATCCTTTCCATCCAGCCATTGTTTCACCAGGTCAGTGGTCACTGATTTTGGTCTTTCGAGGGGGAAGCCAAGGGCACGATCCCAGCAGAGAGAAGCGAGTACACCTAAAGCACGGCTTACTGCAAAAAGTACAGTATAGAATTCGTATTCCACCATACCGTAGTGTACTAACAGGGCGCCGCTATGCGCATCCACATTCGGCCAGGGGTTCTTGATTTTACCGATTGTCTGGAGAATCGGAGGTACGGTTTCGTATACATTCCAGATGGTCTGTACCAGTTTATCATCCGGCATATGTTTTTTACCAAACTCCATCTGCGCGGTGAAACGAGGGTCAGTTTTACGGAGAACCGCGTGACCATACCCGGGCACCACTTTCCCTTCGCTCAGGGTTTTCTTAACATATTCGGCAATCTGTTCTTTGGTGGGCAGATCGGTATTCAGTTCTTCCTGCATTTCAAACACCCACTTGATCACTTCCTGGTTGGCGAGTCCGTGTAAAGGACCGGCCAGTCCGTTCATACCCGCTGCATAAGAAAGATAAGGATCACTCAGGGCTGATCCTACCAGGTGGGTGGTGTGGGCTGATACATTACCGCCTTCATGGTCGGCATGGATGGTCATGTATAACCGCATCAGTTCACGGAAACTTTCATCATCATAACCAAGCATATGGGCCAGGTTACCCGCCCAGTCGAGCAGACCGTTGGGTTGAATATGATCGCTGTTTTTATATTTACGACGGTAGATGTAAGCTGCAATACGTGGCAGACGGGCCAGCAGTACGATGCTGTCATCAAATACCGGCAACCAGTAATCTTTTTTACTGATCCCTTCCCCGTATTTTTTCTGGAAATAACTTTCTGTCTGCAAGGCCATCACACCTACGACAAACATCGTCATCGGGTGTGCCGTGATCGGCAGCGCATCAATAGCCTCAAACACGTGCGTGGGAACGTGACTCCGGCGTTGAAGAATATTGGTCACATGTTCTGCATCCTCATCGGTCGGGAGTTCCCCGATCAGCATCAGGTAAAAAAGGCCCTCAGGTAAAGGTTCAGACCCTCCGGGAGCTTTGGGCAGTTTGGCCTGCAGTTCAGGAATAGAATGACCCCGGAACCGGATCCCTTCCTGGGCGTCCAGGAGTGAAGTCTCTGTCACCAAACCGGTAATCCCCCGCATTCCCTGGTAAATCTGGGAGAGGGTGACTTCTCCAATTACTTTATTGCCATGTTCTTTCAGTAAGTCCTTTATTTCGGCAGCTACGCTATCCGCTTTAGCTCTGAACCGGTCTTTTATTATTCCCATAACACCTTATTTTTCGGGGGATTTTTGAAAAAAATTAGAAGGCATAAAATTACTGAATGCCCGGGGTGGTAACAAATAATAAAAGGGAAAGTTTGCTAAAGTAGTAAGTACGAAGTACGAGGTACGAGGTACGAAAGGCAGGCCGTAAAACCAGGAATAGTAGGATATTTAAGATACAATCTTCTTAGAACGGGCTGTATACTCCCGACTCCCGACTACGAACTCCCGACTCTACTTTGGCGTTTTCCGATACAACCACACCGCCACGAACAAAAACACAATATTAGGCAGCCAGGCGGCTAAAAAGGGGTGAAAATTGCCCTTGGTGGCAAATACGGTGGAGAACCGGTCTGAAATGATAAAAACAGCGGCAATAACAAAGCCAATAGCCAGATGCATTCCACTACCCCCACGGATCTTTCGGCTGGCGATCACGGCCCCGATCATGGTCAGCAATAATACGGTAGCCGAGACCGCTGTGCGACGGTACCATTCCACCTGCAGGGTTTTGAGTCCTTCCGTGCCCCGCATTTCCTCCCGCTTAATGTAATAAGCGAGCTCCGGAGAAGTGAGTTTATCCTTGAGGTAATCATCTTTCCGCAATTCCTCTGGTTTGAGATTCATGCTGAGAATCATGGTATCCCGGTTTACCAGCCGCTCGCCCACACTGTCAAGATGCCGTTCTCCAACCCGGAAAAGCTTCCATTTTTTAGTGAGCGTATCCCAGGAAATTGACTCTGCACGCAGGTTGTACACCACTTTATTCTCTTTTACGCGCTCCAGGAAAAATCCACGGGCAAACCTGGTAGTGGTATCATAATCCCGGATACCAATAAAGGTATTTGTATCAATACGCAGGTAATAGCAACGGGCACAACTGCTGAAGGTTCGACCCTTTGAGGGGTCTTTGCTGTCGATATACTTTGACTGAAAATTGGCTTTAATTGTATTCGCTTTCGGGATCCAATAACTGTTGCCCACCCAGAGAACCGCAGCCAGGAAAAGCCCTCCGATAAAATAAGGCCGCAGAAAACGGTTATAGCTGGTTCCGCTGGCCAGGATCGCAATGATCTCAGAACGGGTGGCCATCCGGCTGGTGAAAAAAATTACGGCGATAAACACAAACAACGGGAACAACAGGCTCCAGATCCAGGGCACAAACCCGAGATAGTATTTATTAATGATTTCTTTGGTACTGAATCCGGCTGTTACAAAATCATCCGCCTTCTCGCTGCTGTCCACGGCCACGGCGATGACCGTGAATAACAGCATGCAGAAGATAAAGGTGACCAGGAATTTCTTCAGTATGTACCAGTCGAGTTTGTGCATGGAACGGCGAAAATAACCAATTAACTGTTGACGCTTTGTGAAAGCCTGACTTATAACTTTTGCTTGAGGCGGGGGATGATTTCCGCTTTCCAGGCCGCAAAATCCCCCTGTTGGATATGTTTCCGCGCCTCCCCTACCAGCCAAAGGTAAAAAGCGAGATTATGCACACTGGCGATGGTTAATCCCAGTATTTCTTTGGCCTTCATCAGGTGCCGCAGGTAGGATTTGCTGTAATACGCACTGATTTCGCAATCGATACTTTCATCAATAGGCGAAAAATCAAATTCCCATTTCTTATTGTCAATATTGATCACTCCATTGGACGTAAAGAGCATGGCATTGCGGCCATTGCGGGTGGGCATCACACAGTCAAACATATCCACCCCCATGCTGATACATTCCAGGATATTCCAGGGTGTGCCTACTCCCATGAGGTAGCGGGGTTTATCCTGCGGCAGGTGATCACAGCACCAGTCACAAATCTCATACATCACCGGTTCCGGTTCGCCCACACTCAGACCGCCGATCGCATTTCCATTGGCCTCTTTTGAAGCGATATACTCACAGGATTGTTTGCGCAGGTCTTTAAATGTGCCACCCTGCACAATGGGAAAAAGGTTTTGTGTATACCCATACTTCGGCTCCATTTCATTAAATCGGTTGAAACAACGGTCCAGCCAGCGATGGGTCAGTTCCATTGATTTTTTAGCATAGGCAAATTCACTGCCACCCGGCGGACATTCATCAAAAGCCATAATGATATCCCCGCCGATACTGCGCTGGATATCCATCACGTTTTCAGGAGCGAATAAATGCTTGCTGCCATCGATATGCGACTG
>CAUJFR010000179.1 GCA_963169885.1 Bacteroidota bacterium | reverse complement strand
GGAAGCCAATGTGCTGCCGTGGAGTTCCTGATCATGCGCGCGGAGTTCCATATCCACACCTGGTTCATTAAATCCAATATGACCATTGAGTCCGATGCCCACGAGCATACAATCAATCACGCCGGCATGCTCAATTTCCCCGTTCATGATCCGGCATTCCATATCAACATCTTTTGTCATGCCGTCAAACAGGTGTACCTGTGACTCCTGAATACCCAGCGGATGGAATACCTGTTCATACAACAGGTTATGACAACTGCCCTTTTTCTCCGGGGGCACGCCCAGCCATTCATCCAGGCCAAAACAAAAACACTGACTGAAATCTATGCCGCGTTCTTTAGCTTTTATGGCCAGAGCCCGGTAAGTACCCACCGGTGAATTTCCCGTAGCAAAACACAATACCGCATCCGGTTTCCGTTCCACGATTTGTATAATCAGTTCAGCTGCTGCGTCCGATAACCCGTTATAATCATCAAATATTCTGCATTCCATATTACAAACTCTCTCTTACTTTTTTCGCACCGAGTACCATGTTCGTTAATTTCTGACGCGAGGCCCATCGGGCTGTCTGACTCAGACCGCAATCCGGAGCCACCGATAATTTATCGGCCGGCACATAGTTCAGGCATTTCCGGATCCGTTCCTCTACATCCGCTACCGTCTCTATATAGTAGTTCTTTACATCAATTACCCCTACGGCCACGTTCATTTTTTCCGCGAAAGGGGCCAGTAATTCAATTTCAGCAAATTCCCGGTTGGCCATTTCAATATGAATCTCATCCACCGTCATATCCAGGAAATCCGGCAACATCGGTTTGATACTCCGGTAACCGACTGGCCTGCCTTTGAAATTACCAAAACACAGGTGCGTACTGAGATTGCATTTGCCCACCACCGGCTTCACTGTACGGTTAAAAATGTCGACAAACCGTTTGGTATCTTCCTTGTACGCATAACAACTCATGGAGGGTTCATCGACCGTAATCTCCGTACAACCTGCTTCCACGAGTGCTTCCAGCTCAGCCCGTACAAAAGGCAACAATGCTTCTGTAATTTCATAACGATCCTTATACCGGCTGTTTGGTAATAAGCGTCCACTCAATGTATAAGGTCCGGGCACACTGGCTTTTAATACCGGACCAGCGGGTGCCAGTCTTTGCAGGCGTTGAAATTCCTTTACGGCACCCAGTCCCCCGGGCGCTGACAATTCTCCTGTAATACTATTCTTTCCCCGCTGGTCATGGGCCGCCGGACCAAACTTTCTTGTTTCGGTCTCGTTGTTTTCAATGCCTTTAATAAATCCATAAAAGGATAAATTAAAATCCAGCCGGGTCTGTTCACCATCTGTAATCACATCCAGCCCGGCTGTTACCTGGTCATGAATGGCCGCGATCACTGCATCTTCAATCATTTCATTGATATCCGCTGCGCCAAACTGTTGAAGATTCTTTGTGGCAAATTCCAGCCAGCCCGGAAAAGGATAGCTGCCAACAACTGTAGTTCTAATGGCTTGATTCATTATATTATTCTTTTAAGTACATTACCATAAGTACGAAGTTAGAAGTACGAAGTACGGCCCTTCGATACGTCCCGCATGATAATCTTTCACAAGCCCTGAAAAGCTGGTTATGCGGGACTACTCCCACCTTCACTTCGTTTCGGTCGGCAGGCAGGGTGACAAGGTCAGGCCGTAAAACCAGATTCAGTAGTTGTTTTAGTATCATCCTTCTTAGGAGGTCCTAACACCTAACAGCGAACACCTAACAACTATTTCCACCAGCACTGTTCAGCACGACCGCGAGCCGCTGTCCATGTTCATCATACGCCGCTTCAAACAACGCAGTGGCTTTCTCCGTACCAACCACACATCCCGCCGTCAACACTTTTGGCGGATGTCCGGCATTCGTAAGTAATTGCGCCAGCTCGGCTTTAATACTGTTAATGATCATGACGCCTCCTACGGTAGATCCGGGAGCGACTGGTGTATCCAATCCATCAATATGGATCATCGAATCACCTGCCGGTGCGCCGGTATCAATTACGAGGTCAGCAAAATCGGATAATTTTTTTCCATCGGCCCTTTTGCTGGTACTGGCCGCCAGGTGCGCTTCCGTTACCAAGGCTACCACTTTAATCCCGCTTTGCTGTAACCCTTCTGCCATTTCAATGGGCACCACATTACAACCACTGGAAGAAATGATCAGGGCCGTATCTTTTTTATCCAGCCCGAAATTGCGCAGGATTCTCGCAGCCAGTCCGGGCACGTTTTCCAGGAACATGGCCTGACGTTGTCCGTTTGCTCCCACTACATTATTATGATTGGTGAGGGATAATTCCACAATCGGGTTAAACCCCGGAAAGGAACCATAACGGGGCCACATTTCCTCTACCATGATGCGGCTGTGCCCACTCCCAAAAGTATGTACCATGCGGCCGGCCAGTATGCTTTCTGCAAACCAGGCAGCAGCCTTTTGTATTTTAGATTCCTGTGCTTTTACCGTGGCTATTATAGCCGTACATTTTTCCAAATATGTTTCAGTCAGACTCATATCAATTCAGGTGTATTTCATTTTTTGTACAAAGGCGCATCGCGTAAAATGCAGCACCCACCGCCCCGGCCAGGTCACCGAAAATGGCTTTTACAATCTCCGTCTTTTTGCCACCAGTGCGCCATTCATATTTTGCCATATATTCA
>CAUJFR010000178.1 GCA_963169885.1 Bacteroidota bacterium | reverse complement strand
TTGATTAAAACTAACACGCGTTAAGAGCTTTTATTTCTATTTTTAACCTGATAAGGCTAACATAGTAGATTATTTTAATGTTTAACTAAAAACCTAGCTCATGAGTAAAAGAAAAGCAAAACAAATCTTGCCATTTGTCGTTCTGGTTGCTGTTGCCATTTTTGCCATGTTTATTAAGCCCACGGCCGATTATGTGCCGGGCCCCAATGACCCCCAATACAGTTCGGCTGATATTGCCTGGGTACTTGTTTCCACAGCCCTCGTGTTTCTGATGACACCCGGTCTGGCCTTCTTCTACGGAGGAATGGTTCACCGCAAAAATGTGATTTCCACAATGATTAAAAGTACAGTGGCTGCCGGTGTGGTGGGTGTACTTTGGGTGGTATGCGGATTTAGTCTTGCTTTTGGTGAGTCCATTAACGGATTTATCGGCAATCCACAAACCTATGCGTTTTACCAGGGGGTAAAAGGTGGTGCTGCCTGGCCGCTGGCAAACACTATTCCCTTGTCGCTCTTTTCCTTTTTCCAGCTGATGTTTGCTATCATCACTCCTGGACTGGTAGTAGGTGCGGTAGCTGAACGTATCCGTTTTACGGCTTACCTGCTCTTTATTGTATTATTCTCCCTGCTGGTATATGCACCGGTAGCACACTGGAGCTGGCATCCGGAAGGATTCCTCGCCAAAATGGGTGCCTGGGATTTTGCCGGTGGTACAGTAGTACATATCACGGCCGGTTGTGCTGCCCTCGCTGGTGCAATCGTATTGAAAAGAAGAAGATCACATATTGAACAAAAAGAAATTCCACCTGCAAACGTGCCATATGTACTGATCGGAACGGGTTTACTGTGGTTTGGCTGGTTTGGCTTCAACGCAGGTTCTGCAGTTGGTGCTACCTCCCTGGCTGTAAATGCATTTGGAACAACTACCACAGCTGCAGCCTCTGCAGGTCTCGGTTGGATGTTCTTTGATGTAATCAAAGGCAAAAAACCCTCTGTACTCGGATTCTGTATCGGTGCGGTGGTTGGTCTCGTTGCCATTACGCCTGCTGCAGGATTTGTAGGTATCCAACAGAGTATCATTATCGGTCTGGTTGGTTCACTTGTATCAAACATCGCGGTCAGTATCAAACAAAAATCCAAACTGGATGATACCCTGGATGTATTCCCCTGCCACGGTTTAGGTGGTATCGTGGGTATGTTGCTGACCGGTGTATTTGCCAGCACAGCCGCACACGGTATCAAAGGCGGTCCGGAAGGATTGTTCTATGGTAATCCCGAATTCTTCTTCATCCAGCTGAAAGCCATGGCCATTGTTGCCGTTTACAGTTTTGTGGTTTCATTCGGTATCTTCAAATTCATCAACTTTGTGGTTCCTCTCCGCGTGAGTGAACTCGAAGAAGAAGAAGGACTGGATGCTTCCCAGCACGATGAAAAATATATGCAAGGTCATTTACTGGTCCACAACAACGGAACTGTAGAAGAAAAAGCAAATCACTAAGACAACCTTAAATCGAAAAAGGCACTGCATGAATGGGATAACCTTCTCGCAAAAGTTTATCCCTGCTGTGCCCTTTTCTTAACATCAAAAATGTAATACAATGTTACGAAAATATTTTGTGGCAGCCCTTGGCCTGCTTTCCTGTACCGTTTCTGTCGCTCAAACCGTTGATACGGCTGTTGCTGCCCCTTCCAATGAACCTGTACTGACCATTACGGGTTCCGTGGACGCCTATTATAAACTGGATTTTGCCAAAACCACGGCCAACAGCCTGACCAGTTTCACCCAAACGCATAACGCCTTCTCCCTGGGGATGGCCAGTGTTAAATTTGAACATAAAGGTGATAAAGTCAGCGCCGTAGCCGACCTCGGTTTCGGACCAAGGGCCAAAGACTTTGCCTACACGGACAATGGAATTACCCAGGCCGTTAAACAGATGTATGTAAGCTATGCACCGGCCGACTGGCTGAAATTCACCATGGGTACCTGGGGTACGCATGTGGGTTACGAACTGCTGGATCCCCAGCTGAACCGTAACTACAGCATGAGCTATATGTTCACCAACGGTCCTTTCTCCCATACCGGTCTGAAAGCAGAGATCACCAAAGGCCAACATGGATTTATGGTGGGTGTGGCCAATGCCACTGATTTCCGGATTCCTCCTTCCGATCAAATCAATAAAAAGTTTTTGATCGCACAGTATACATTCGCGCCTTCTGATAAAGTGAAATTCTACCTGAACTATGTGGGTGGCCAGAACCCTGACACGTCAAAAACCAGCCAGTTTGATGCGGTGATCACCGCTAAAATATCTGACAAATTCAATGTCGGATTCAATGCCACTTCCAACAGCACTAAATTCTGGGACGGCACAAAAAATACCGATGGCCTTACCTGGGGTGGCGCTGCCCTTTACCTGAATGTAGACCCCACACCTGCTTTTGGTCTGACCCTTCGCGGGGAACTGTTCAGCGATAAAGAACAGCTCAAACCATTCGCGTCAGCGACACAAGGGGGAAGCATTTTCGCCACCACCCTATCAGCTAATTTTAAAACCGGAGGGTTTACGTTCATACCAGAACTGCGAGTGGATAACGCCAACAATAACGCACTCTTTATTGATAAGGATGGTATTGGTACTAAATCCGCTGCCAGCTTCCTGATCGCAGCAATCTATTCCTTCTGATCATATTAGTAGGTGTTATCACCAACAAAGAGTGTTGGTGATAACACCTACACTTAACAACATATAACTGGCAAACCGGTTGAATTATCTAAGTGGCAAGCAATCGTTAGCCGCCCCCTGTTTCCACAGGGGGCTTTTTCATGTTGGAGTTATCTCCAACATGACTGTTGGTGTTTTCACCAACACGACTGTTGGAGTTTTCACCAGCATGGCCGTTCATCAGCTGTTGGAGATAACTCCAACAGCACTCACAGCACTCACAGCACTCACACCGCCGGCTCCTGCTGACTCAAACAATGAAAACTTCCCAGTCCCCAGATAATATCCGTGGAATCGATCCCCACGACCTCCCGGTCAGGAAAAGCGGACTGGATGATCTGCATGGCCTTCTCGTCGCGGTCAGACCGGAAAGTGGGAACAATAACCGATTTATTTGCAATATAAAAATTAGCGTATGAGCAGGGCAGGCGCTGATCTTCATAGATCAGTTCTTCGGGCATGGGCAGTTCAATGATATTGAGTTGCTTTCCGTTCAGTAATCGCATTGCTTTTAACTGCCGGAGATTGTGCTGCAACAATTCATAGTTCTCGTCCTGCTTATTTTCTTCAATCACCGTGATCACTGTATCCTCATTTACAAAACGGACGGTGTCATCAATATGTCCATCTGTATCATCACCCACAATGCCCTCATCCACCCACAATACCTGATCCATGCCATAGTAATCACAGAGAAACTTTTCAATCTGTCCCTGGTTCAGATGCGGATTGCGGTTGGGATTAAGCAGACAGGCGGTGGAGGTCATCACCGTACCTTTCCCGTTGAACTCCACTGAACCACCTTCCATGACGATCCCCGGATTATACACCGGGATATTGAAATGTTTGCCGATCAATGTAGGTATCACATCATCCAGATCAAAGGGTGGATATTTATTCCCCCAGGCATTGTAACCCCAGTCCACAATCACTTTCTTAATATCCAACGAAGGATTGATCAGGAAAGCCGGACCATGATCCCTGCACCAGGCATCATTGGTGGGATGGAAAAAGAATTCCACTTTACTGAGATCCACTCCTTCCTGCTGTAAATGACCTAAAGCAAAAGCCTTCATCGTTTCATTGGCCACATTGATATTGACCTTTTCGCCTTTGGTCAGCTCTTTAATGAACTTCGTATAGGATGGATAGATTGTATGAATCTTACCAGGCCAGGATGCTTCCTTATGCGGCCAGCTCAGCCAGGTAGCCACATGTGGAGCAAATTCTGCCGGGAAATAGTAACCAAGGTCCTTGGGTGTATGTTGTGTCATCAGTCTTCGTCGATATAACGTTTGGTAATGGGTTGGTAAGAATCTATTCTCCGGTCACGCATGAATGGCCAGTGCGTCCGGTACTGATCGGTCTTGGACAGATCCAGTTCCAATACTTTTATTTCTTCCTGGTCATGGGAGGCTTTATACAGAATCGTTCCAAATGGATTCGAAACAAATGATCCGCCCCAGAATTTCATAGCGCCATTTTGTTCCAATCCCACCCTGTTTACACTCACCACATGCACGCCATTGGCTACGGCATGACTCCGTTGTATGGTTTGCCAGGCCCCGTACTGTTCGGTATTCGTTGCTTCATCCTGCGCCGTGGCCCAACCAATTGCAGTGGGATAAAACAGGATCTCCGCTCCCATGAGCGCGGTGATACGGGCCGCTTCCGGATACCACTGATCCCAGCAGATCAGGATGCCGATGGTGGCAAATTTTGTCTTCCACACTTTATAACCCAGATCGCCCGGGGTAAAATAGAATTTCTCGTAATAAGCCGGGTCATCCGGGATATGCATTTTGCGGTACTTGCCAAGATACGATCCGTCGGCATCAATCACCGCCGTTGTATTGTGGTAAAGGCCTTGTGCTCTCTTCTCAAACAGGGAAGCGATGATCACCACCCCCAGCTCTCCGGCTACCTGCTGTAAGGTTTCCGTAGAAGGCCCAGGAATTGGTTCGGCCAGTTTGAAATGTTCATAATCCTCCACATCACAGAAATAGAGGGAGGTGAACAACTCCTGCAGACAAACGATCTGTGCGCCATCCGCAGCGGCCTTCCGGACCCCTTCAATGGCTTTGGCCAGGTTGGCTGCTTTATCTCCGGAACAGGTCATCTGGACCAGTCCGACTTTGACTTTACTCATAGTAGTAAATTAGGGTGCAAAAATAGCCCTTTGAGCAGATTTTCGCTTTTTTACGCCGAATTCCTTCCCGCATTGATAATTCCGAATGAACAGCGCATGGCCAGTTTCTCGTAGGTTTCCTTCATGGCAGCCGGAGCTCCCTGCTCGTCGAGTTCACGAATTCGTGTAAGGGCATACTGCTGGATGGTGACCAGCGGCAACACAATCCGTTCCCGCATCTGGATAGAAGCCTGCTCCACGGGATAATCCGCCATCAGTTCATTATTTCCTGTGATCTTGAAGAGATATTGTTTGGTCAGTTCATATTCGTCATAGATCATCTGCCAGATCTCACCAAACTGCTTGTGCTGCGCCAGGAAGGCCGTCAATGGGAAGAAGGATTTCATCATAGCCATCTCACAGTTGTCCAGCAATGTGCGGAAGAAAAGCGACTGATGATACAGTTTCTGCAGCTGCAGCAGTTTCCCTTTCTTTTCCATCGTCTGCAAGGCGGATCCTACCCCGAAATAACCGGTTACATTCTGCTTCAACTGACTCCAGGAACCGGCAAAAGGAATGGCCCGCAGGTCTTTCAATGATAATCCGGACGCACCGCCCCTTTTTGCCGGACGACTACCAATATTCGTTTCGCTGTAAAAACGCAACGGACTTACCTGTAATAAATAATCGGCCAGATAAGGATGGTCTTTCAACGCCTTATACGCATTGAATCCCTCCTGTGCCAGTTCGAGCAACAGTTCTTCTTCGGTCTCGGAAAATGTTGTATCACGGTTATTAAACAGGTCATTGGTAATGCCCGCGTTGAGCAGCTGTTCGATATTGAATTGCGCGGCATCAATGGTACCAAAATTGGAACTCACGGTCTGCCCTTGTATGGTCAGCTGAATTTCTTTATTTGAAATATTATGACCCATAGACGCATAGAACTTATGCGTTTTGCCCCCTCCCCTCGAAGGCGGGCCACCACGGCCATCAAAGAAGACCACATCAATCTCATTTTCCCGGCTGATCCGGGTGAGTTCTTCCTTGGCTTTATAAATACACCAGTTGGCCATCAGGTAGCCGCCATCCTTGGTGCCATCCGAAAAACCAAGCATGATTGTCTGTTGATTGCCCCTGCGTTTTAAATGGGCCTTATAAGCCGGATGTGTATAAAGGGTTTTCATCACACCAGCCGCCTGCCGGAGGTCATCAATGGTTTCAAACAGGGGTACAATGTCAACATTCAACTCTTCTTTATTCCAGCCGGCCAGGAGGAACAACCCATACACTTCCATCGCGTTCAGGGCACTGTTGCACTGACTGATAATATAACGGTTGCAACCCTCCACCCCATTGTATTGCTGAATAGCACGAATGGCGGTAACTGATTGTACCGTATCCTGCAGGATGGGGTCTGTAATTACTGCACTGGTTTCCTGTGCACTCAGGTCAGCCAGCGCATTGATTTTTTCATCATCACTCATAGACAGGTAGCCCGCTGGTAATGTTGTTGTCTTTTCTGCCAGCTCCTGATAAAATTTACCGTGGATGGAACTGTCCTGCCGGATATCCAGCGAAGCAAAATGCAAACCAAACACCCCGATTTTATTGATCAGGTTACTCACCATGTGCAGGAATAATCCATTGTGTTGGTGAATGATGATATCGCGGACCTGTTGCAACGTGAAGAGGATCTCCTCCTTGCTCAGGTTGGTCTTATAACCGGGAATAAAGAGATTACTGTAGAGCTTGTTCTCCAGTTCCTGAAGCAAAACATCCACTCCTTCGAATGTAAGACGACGGCGCAGGCGGCGTACATCCATATAATAACACTTGATGATCCCGCCGCGCAGGGCATTGGCCACCTGCAGGGTGATATCACTGGTCACAAAGGGATTGCCATCCCTGTCTCCACCGGGCCAGAAGCCCATCCTGATAACCGGATTGTCGTTGTGCATCGCATCCGGAAACTGACTCTTTAAGGAAGAGATTATCCGCCCGGCAGCCGGGTAAAATACATTCTCCAGGTACCAGATCAGGCTAACCGCTTCATCATAAGGCGTGGGCTTTTTCTTTTTAAAGAAAGGAGTCTTGCCCAGCTGTTGCAGGTAGGTGTTGATCAGGTTGGTATTGTTATCGGCCAATGCTTTGGAAAGGTCATTTATAATCCCTAATACCGGACCCGGATAAAACTGGGTCGGGTGTGCCGTGAGTACGAGGCGAACAGCAAAATCATTCAGCTTGGCCGCCAGTACATCTTCTTTCTTTCCCTGCAATACTTCCGACTCCAGGTGTTTCAGGGTTCCTACCCCGTTAATATCATGCACGGAACGGAAAGCCGCGTCTTCCAGTGCATCAAAGAGCACCACCTGTCGTTCGATGTATTGTACAAATCGAAAGAGCAGATCATTACGTTCATCCGGTTTGGAATAGGTGGTCTGTTTATCAAAGAATTCCTGCACAATCGTGGACGGGCTTAATTTCTTTTTATAGCCTTCCTCGCAATTATTGGACAACAGGGATAACAGGATCCCGGTTTTTTCAATACGGTGAAATGGGAGTGATGTAAATAAGCTGTTGTACAGCTGGAAGCGTACACCTACTTCATTGCGGAATTGCAGTAAGGCCCTGCCGGAGGGATGATCCATGATGTTGGTTTAAAAAGTTTCAAAATACCATTGGCAAGCAGGCCCATGAAAATACTTCATTTGCCGGAGATTGGCCTGCTAAGCCCGCTTATTTACAAAAAAATGCCCCCGGTAAACCGGAGGCATTCATATCAAACAGATGTTAGCTTTACTTATTCAGCGGCTTTTTCTTCTGTTGCGGGCGCTTCCGTGTTCTCAGCTTCAGCTTTCTTCTTTGCTGCACCTGAACGACGGGTTTTCTTGGCAGCCGTTTTCACTTCGCCTTTACCCTTACCATAAATCTCGTTGAAATCGACCAGTTCGATCATCGCCATATCGGCGTTATCTCCGGGGCGGAATCCTAACTTGATAATACGGGTGTAACCACCAGGACGGCCGGCTACTTTTTCTGCTACTGCACCAAACAGTTCTTTAAC
>CAUJFR010000177.1 GCA_963169885.1 Bacteroidota bacterium | reverse complement strand
ACTATTCAACCGGGCCTCCTGGTGATATTTTCTGGCCTTCACACTATCAATCGAGGACCAGGAAATACCGAGTTTATACAATGCTTCTACCGTAGACTTATGACTGATCCCATTGGCCTTTTCAAATTCAATGGCGGCATTTTTATAATTTTCATCATCCAGGTACACCTGTCCCCTGGCTGTATACACTTCGGCCATGCCCGCACTATCGGCCAGCGACCGGTATATTTCGGCGGCTTTGGCATAAGCCTGCATTGACAATTTTTTCGACCCGCTCTCTTTGTATAAATCCCCCAGCCTGGTCCAGGAATAGGCCTGCCCGCTTTTATTGCCGCTCTTTTCCCGTAAAGCGACGGAAGCATGATGAGCAGACAACGCCGAATCATACATGCCCATTTGCCAATAACAGGAACCGGTCAGGGACATGGAATAGCCGGCGTTATTAAAATCCTGCTGCTCCATTAAATTATTCATTGCCTTTCCGGCCTGTTCAATGCTCTGCCGGTAATTGCCTTGCTTATAATAGCTGTAGGCGATATCATTCACCGTAATTGCACTATTCAGCAGATCACTGTTATTGCGGTAAATCGTCACCGCCTTTTGTAAAGCGACGAGGGCCTCACCCGGTTTGCCTTGATCATTATATACCTTTCCAATAAATCCATAATACCCCGCATTGGAGATCTGGGCATCATAACTGTTGATCCGGTTGTTAAAACTGATGGCGGAATCCAGTAATTGTAAGGCTTCATCGTACCGGCCCGCTTTATAGCGGATCGAAGACCGGTACTCCAGAATTTTCCGGTGATTATTATTATAATCACGCTCGGAGAGCATGATCCGGTACTGATTTAGTTTTTCTACGGCATTGCTCAGCACTGATTCCGTTTGCTGATATTTTGATACTTTGAAATAACAATATCCTTTCTTGATGATGGCCTGAATTTCAATATCCCGGTCACCGGCCAGCAGGGCCGCTTTGATCGCTTTATCACACCAGGTTACCGACTCCATATATTTTTCCTGGTCGAGGTATATCTGGGCCTTGCAGATATAGACCATGGGTTTTGCCATTGTATCATTCACCCCTTCAGCCAAGGCGATGGTAAAATCAGCAAGCTGATGTGCTTCTTCAAACTTAAAAGCATCGGAGAGTCCGATTACATCCGTGGCCAGGGTGCTGGCGGTATGTTCTTTGAGGACATCTGCTTTAAATTCCGGTAATCTTTTCCTGAACTCCACCGGATTTTTATAAAAGGGAAACAGTCCTTGTTTTACTTCACCCACACTATAAGGACTGTTGCTGACGAGCCATCCGGCAAAACTTTCACTGGCCCGGTAATTTTTACCCATATACCCGACCGGGTAGGCTTTCGTATACATGAAGAATGCTTCCAGATCTTTCCGGGTCACATCCCGTATAATCTCCAGGGGAATCCTGTTTTTAAAACGACCGGCTGTAACCTTAGCAAGCAGCGAAGCCGGTAATTCAGGACGATCCTTAACGAGTTCATAGGTGCTATGCAAACTTTTTATAATGACACCGAAAAGTGAATCCTCCAGCTCCCGGCTGTCATGATGAAAGAGGTAATCCAGGGTATACAATGGATTTTTTTTCGCATCAGTAAAAATAATCCCGTTAAATGCCAGTTCAGAAAAAACACCCCGGTATGGTAATTGAGGTACCTGCATTTGCAGACTGATCATATCGCCTCTCTCTAATGTATCAGCGGGGTTATACATCCGGATGAATGCGACCTGAATACTATCTGCAGAATAAATAAATCCTGCACCTGTCTCCAGGAAATCTTTCTTTGGCCGAATACCGGGTATTTCATCAACTGATGACTGATACCCTTTCAGTAGTTGCCGGTTCTGCAACCCGATGTTGCTTACTCCCGACAGGAACGCAATCAGTGAATCATTCTCCTGATATGACCGGTCGATGGGCAACCATACAACCCTGGCTTCTGTCTTTGGCAAATCCTGTGCGATCGCGCAAGCGGCAGTAAAAAGAAAAAATAAAACAAAAACTATTCTTTTCAACATGTGTAGCCCGGGATTAATTTTTTATTGTGAAATTAACTGTAATTACACCAATCTCTTCCATTTTGACTCCGGAGACATCTGCCCTTACTTTTTCGCCGGTTCCGGTCTGACTGAACAGATCATCCAGCATCACCTGGAATGATTGCATATTCTCCCGCTGAATCTTTTGTTCAAACACGCCCCGCAAATCCATGGGCTCTTTTGATACTATGATTTTCAAAAACTCCACCCCGGCCGGTGAGCCTTTGCTCACAGAAAGTTTACGTTCCACAAAACTTTTTTTCTCAATGCTGTAATCCGCCGGTTCTTTCCCTTTGTAAGGATACAACACTTCTACTTTATTGTCCGGATAAATATCCAACACAGTAAAGAATAATTTATGTTCACTTTTATTGACCAGCTTTAATGAATAACGGTCTCCTTCCCTCAATACAGGACTCCCCCCGCTCTTGTTTTCCTCCGCCAGAATTTCAGCACTTACCCATTGCGCCAGTTCACCCCCGTCGGGCATGGTGCGGAGATATTTTACCTGCAAGGCATTCCGTATACCACGGATCAGTTGCGACTGATCGGCCGTGGCTACCGTATCGGCCGTAGTTAACGGAGCCGACCAGACTAACTGATTATTCCGGTCCATCAATTCCAACTGGCGGCCCGCAGCAGTTGTTGCCTGGCGAAGCTGGAAATCGGCTGGCTGTTCACTGAATGAAATATAGGTATAGGGTGATAAAATTTTACGCACCTGCTTTTCTGCCACTGAAGGCAACTTATCCTGCTTGTCAAATTGCAACAAGGCAGACAGGCTCCCATAACTGGCTTCACTTAATCTCAATTCATAGGTCTCCGATTTCTTTAACAAAACGGAAGCTACCCCCACACTGCTGAAAGGGCTTGTTTTCCGGATGACGGCCGTGCCAACCGGTGTTTCCTTTCCCAGTGGATAAATGGTTCCTGTTACACCCACGGCCAGCTGATCCATCAATCCCCGGTTCAACGTAAATACGGAATCGGAAGAAGTGGCAGCCGCATCTTTCAATCCAACCCGGATAATATTACGCTCACGAACGGGCAGATAGCGTCCACTGAAAATTTCCTGGTGAGTATTGCCTTCTATCATGGGTAACTGATCCGGAATAATCGCTTGTATGGTGGATTTAATTTTCTCAAACAAAACTGCATAATCATTTCCCGCAGCCATTTCGGTCATTGCTTTATAAAAACCATAGGATAGAGCGCCTACTTCTTCATTATTTACAAAGACCTGTTTATTGATCTGGTGCGGACCGGAACCACTAATCACGACCATATTGGACAGACTATCGGCCTGAATGTCGAGGAAGGCTTCTTTTTTATCGATATCTGAAACATCGGCCGGATCATAAGGATTCTCCGGATCCGGAAAAGGAACCGGTTCGCCCCTGGAAGCCGGGAAATCGTCGGCACGGGTACCTGTACCGGAATGACAGGCATCTATGAGCACCAGCAAACTGCCTCCTTTACCGATTTTGCGGCGTATCTCCTGCAGTATGGGAAAAAGGTCATCATCCCGCAGGTGCTTCTCGCCCCGGTAGCCTGTGGGGCTATACGTCCCTTTCGCATCATAGGGAAGCAGGGCTTCGTCATACCCATCATCTTCATCCTTGCCCAGTTCTACCGTACGCTGGTCGCGGATCTGCTGACCATGGCTCCCGAAACTGATTACGATTACATCATTTTTCTTTGCTTTACGGGCCATGGCTGACAGGCTGGTCAGGATTCCCTGCCGGGTGGCTTTGGCATTGACCAGGGTCTGGATATTCTTATCCGCGAACCCGTGCTTATTCAGCGCAGCTTTTATGTATTTCAAATCCGTAATGGAAGCAATCGGCCGGATCCTGCTGGCAGGCGGATATTGGCCGACAGCCACCAGCAGAGCCATTTTATCCTGGGCAAAAGAGGTGGATGTATAAACGCAGAGTATGAAAAGAAGTAATACCTGTTTCATACTAATAAAGTTATTGGTTGAAAACGGATTCTTTCATACCCCGGAAAGGGTATTTTCTGAATGGGGTGAAAACGCAATAGGGCTGTTAACCAAATGTATATTACAACAATTTTAGTGATAAAATATTTCCAAAAGATTGAATCAAGAAATTAATCGTTTTCGGACAATGATATGCGACGGGCAAGCTCTATTTTACAATATGAAAGCGATGCAAAACCCAACCGGTAGCTGAACGGATGAATTCAGCCATGAATTGAACGTTTACATTCGACGGGCCTTCCGGAAGGTACTGATCAGAAACGTAAATTACCGGCGTTTGAGCCCATGCTCCCTCAACACCCGGATCTTTGATATGGATTAAGGCAGTTTACGTTATTTCATTGATATCTTTTGCATGGCCGGTGGCGACGAGTTGCAGGTTTAACGTCCGTAATTCCTGTATCAATGTATCAAAATCCGGAGCGTCACCATAGATCATTTCTACCTGCATTAGTGCATAATCTTTCCTGAATAACTCAAGGAGTGGTGGTGGGGGCAGAAAAAGCAGGCCGGACAATTCCATCCTGGAATAGTCAATATTTTTCAGGCGCACATAATGGCGGCGGTGTTCCAGGAGTTGTGCATATAATGCAGTATCCTCTATGGCTTGAGCAGCAATTCCTTTACGATGCAATTCATGCAAATCGGAAAGATGGCGGGATTGTCGTTCGCCCTTTTCATCGCTGCTCATTCCGGTCTGAAATTTTTCATTAAGCAGCATCAGTTTTTCCATGAATGTTTTCCGGGGTTCGACAGCGGTAACTGAAAAAGGCGCCTCAGTGAACGAAGGACTTTGCGTTTCTTCGGCCAGGATAGATCGGATAGGAACAGTAGCAAAAGGCTCCTTTAAAGAGCGTACACCAAACTCTACCTTAACCGCATTTGGAACATAGGGACTGGAATCAAATAAGGTAGGGTAATGGATGTATACACTCTGTGGATCCTTATCCGGCATCTCCGGATTAACGGCTTCCGCTTCGATTACTACCATATCCGCAGCTACGCCAAGTTCTATCAGTTTATTAGCTAAGGCAACTTTGATAACCGTGCTGGTATAAGTACAACCCTCTTTTTTTAACATCTTCACATAAGAATGACTGGGAGCGGTTTTATAAGTTCGTCCGAATGCTTCCGGAGCAAGTGCAATATCGATGTCTTCAGAAAATCGTTGGATCAGCTTCCAACCTTTGCTGAGTGACGTGCCTCCTTTGAAAATAAAATGCGGAGCCTGGGGCATGGAAAAAAGCGCTTTCAATACTAGAGTGACCCACCAGTCTTTTTCAACGGCTTGCACCGTCATCCCCTTTTGTGCACTTACCTGGATGATCAGTTCACGCCGGGTGTCTTCCTGGAATTGAAGAAATTCAGTCATGTGAATCGAGTTTATCGGCGATTCGAAGTAATGTTTTATACACATGCCGGGGAGCATGCCGGGCATCCGCACGAATCACATCAGAAGAAATCAGGCGTAGACGGTTAGTCAGTAAATGAATGACTTTATCGGTCGTTCCTTTTTCACCAAGTGTAATTAAGGCCTGGATGGCCAGGAAAACAACGTCATTCTCTGCCGCCAGTTTCTTGGGGGTGGTTGGTTTGAAATGAATGGAGCCTTTGCCGATACGTATCATCCGGCGGCTGCCATTGGTCAGGAATACGACTTTGGTCGGTACCTGTGTGGAAAGACCCAGTTTGTTCAACGCATAACTTCCTGTCGGGCGGATGACGACCTGTTCATTGGCGGCTATCTGGCGGGCCACCAATTCCAGTGAAGGGAGAACTGGTCCAACGACAGCATCATATTTGGGTTTCAGGTAAATGCCTTTACCGAGTCGGTTGATCAGTTTATGCCGGACAAGCCGTGACAATGTCTTATGAATGGCATCATCGGTTCCTTCCGCCATAAAATCGGTAGTAAACAGGACCGTTCCGGGTTCTATGGCCTGTATCTTTAAGAGAATCTGTTGATGTATACTATTGTCCATAAGCAGTTTGTCAGCATTCTTCGTAGAATCCTGACAAAATTAAGCATTTTTTAATATATATGTCAGGATTCTACGGAAAATCCTGACACAATTGGATGCCGAAGGCAGTAATGCCATCAAACTGGGCTTATAATACCCGGAATTCCATCCTCAAATGCATCTTAAGGAAATATGTCTTAATGACTGGTTGGAGTATATTGAAAGCATTTTAGCTAACCAGGAAGCAAAAAAAATTATAATCCCCTGGACAATGGTGATTGCCTATACTATCGGCGGAGTGATTATTGGCCTGATAATCAATTCAATATTGACTCAACGAAAAGAAGACAAAATTCAGCAAAATCTTTAATGGAGCATCCCCTGCTAGCCTTAAGCTGTATATTATCCGGAAAATGGCTAAAAACAAGCACCTGCTATTTCTTCCAGAGTTCAGAAAATTCATAACAGAATCCCGTACCGGCCGCCGCCTGATGCCTTCGGGTAAAAAAATCAGGAAGACGACCATCCGGCAATATGAGATCACTTACCAGTTAGTGGCAGCCTTTGAAAAAAACACCGGTGAACAGCTGGAAATAATGCTCTCTGCCAGAATAACTCCCCGGCAACAGGAAAAAACCAGAAAATACTGGAATAAGAAATACCATCAATTTCTGGACTTTCTCTACCAGCATCAAAAAAGCTATGATAATTATGCCGGAGCTGTGCTTAAGCACCTGAAGACCTTCCTGAGATATCTGTCGGTACATAAGGGACTTCCCGTTGGGGATTTTTACCAATCCTTTCGCGTACCCAGGGAGAGTTTTACCCCTGTTATCATTTCCCCGGAACAACTCCGGTTTCTGATCGCCGACAAGGAATTTGAGCAGTCACTTTCACCTGTACTTCACAAAACAAAAGACCTGTTTATATTTGGCTGTACGGTCGGACTACGATTTCAGGATCTTATACAACTAAAAAAGACGAACCTGAAAGTGAACGGCCCGGAGACCTCGCTGATCCTGAATACACGGAAAACCGGAACCGAGGTTTCCATTCCCCTCCCACCCTATGCCCTTACCGCATTAAGCCGTTTGAAAAAGAACAGGGCCGGATACCTTTTACCCGGAATATCCGGTACCAATTTCAATAAACAGGTTAAATTGCTGATAAAGGCGGCTGGTTGGGACTATTATCATCCAAAATACCGGCTGAAGCGGGGAGAACGGGTAGAAATCAAAACCCGGGAAGGCAAAACCTACCGCTTTTATGACCATATCACGGCACATACGATGCGGCGCACCGCAATAACCACGCTTTTAATGCTCGGCGTTGATGAGAATGCAGTAAGACGTATTTCCGGACACGCACCTGGCAGTAAGGAGTTTTACCGCTATGTAGTCATTTCCCAGGATTACCTGAACAAAAAAGTCAGGGAAGCGCACAGACTACTTATGTCACCGGAAACGTATCCGATTTCAACCTAAAATCAGGGCCAAAAACATCGAATTTTTTGACATTTTCTGCATA
>CAUJFR010000176.1 GCA_963169885.1 Bacteroidota bacterium | reverse complement strand
CTTGCCACATAATCTTTTGATCCGCCGGCATTAGCTGTTTCGTAGCGGGTAAACTGCACCATATTCCCTCCGGTAACGGTATAGGAACCTGGTTCCATTTTGAAATCGTTAATGACGATGTGCAGCCAGCCCCGGTGCGGATGGCCGGGATCATCCCCCAACAGGTCAAGGCCCAGCTGATTATTCATAGCGGTGAGCATACCCAACTGTGATTCACTGTCATTAGCACCCCCCTTTGTGGTTTTTGCCTGCACCCCATTTACTTTAAAGGAAACAACTGCTTTTTCGGTATTCACTTCTGCAGCAGGCGCAGGCGCCGTATTCTCCGTCGCCGTAGTATCCTTTTTTTCTTCCTTTGTACCCTCCTTGGGTGCCGCACTATCCCCACAACCCACTACTGAATAAATCAAAACCGACATGATGAAAAAATTTCTGATAAGCATTCTTTAAGATTTTAAATATTAATGAATCGCACACTTATAACTTATTACATATAACTTATTACTTACCACTCAATCCGTCCTCCTGTATTTCTCCTTCATAAATTCGTAGAACATAAATCCAAACCGGTCGTACCAATCGCGCTCTCCAAATTCTTCTTCACATTCCGCGATATCAATCATGGATTCCTGCAGGCGCTGCAACAACTCGATATATTTATCATCATATGATTTCTTCAATCGCTCCACCGATTCTTCGATCTTTCTTTTCTCCGCCTGCCAGGCCAATCCTGATACCCCGTGTATGGAGGATACATCATCCCCGAAAGCCATGGATTTATCAGCAAAGGATTTGGTACAACGGTAGATGATGGCCAGCTTGATGAACTTGTAACGCACTTCATTGAACCCGGCCCTGGCCTGTTCAAAACATTTGGCACAGGGACCTTCGCCGGATTCATTCATATCGGCTTCATAACAAAAAGTAGGTACCGAAGGCATGCCCGCCGGGATAGCCGTATTCATACAGGAGCCCAGGTTTTTATAAGCCTCCCATAAATCCTTTCCCCCTTTCAGTATCTTATACGCTTTTTCCGTGTGCTCCCTAACTTTATCGAGTTTTTCCCGTTCTTCTTTCTCATTCTTTTCCAGTATGCGTTCCACTTCCGCACGAATCTCCTCTACCGTATTTCCCCTGATGCGGGTTTGTGCCGAGGTGAGTGTTGCCAGACTCAGACTGATCAATAACAGGCTGACTGTTTTATTTTTCCGGCCGGCAAACTTTATCAGCACCCCGATCAGAGCGATGGCCAGCACCCCAATGATCACATATAAAAGGGTATTGGATTTGCTTCCTTCCTCTTTTTTACCAGCCTCTTTATTTTCCTTTCCTTTTTTAACAAAGGGGGATTCAATCTTGGGCATAATTTCTTTTCCCGCCATAGCCATCACCACATAGGAAGCTGCGTTGCCTTTGAGCTTAATACCAACTTCACCGGCAGACCGGACCTTGAATTCACAATAGCCTTCCGTCGCATCAGTGGATGCACTCATTTCGTTCTCATCCCAGCTATCCTTATGCAGACTTACCTGCACCGGATTAGCTGTAGTGCCGGCATATACCATAATAATGAGTGGCTGGAACATATCCTGTCCTGAAAGAAGGATCAGTTCTCCTTTCTCCGATGCCAATCCTTCGGCAGCCGCCACGAGCACTTCCTTATCGCTGCCATCGGGTTCGAGCTTAAGTGCAAGGGGTTTCAGGTCTTTTTCTCTGGATAAAGGTTGTGCCTTTATGCTATCTGCGAAAAGAAAGCTGAAAGCGATCAGAAAAAATATACGTTTCATGAATAGCGGTTTATAAATTATGGTTATTGACTTAATACTTTTATTTCTACCCGGCGGTTCAGTTCTTTTCCTTCAGCAGTCTTGTTGCTGGCAATGGGTTTGCTTTCTCCATAGCCCCTTGCCACAAGGTTTTTTACAGGAGCGTTCTTGTTCTTCAACCAGGCCAAAACCGCTTCTGCCCTTTTTGTTGAAAGGCTGAGGTTGGCGGCTTCATCCCCATCTGCATCTGTATGCCCGATGAATTCCAATTTTAATGTAGGGTTTTGCTGAAGCAATGTGAGTAGCTCATTGAGCAGTGATGCTGATTCCGGCCTGATCTTATCACTGTTTGCATCAAACCGGATTCCATAAAGATCCAGCTGGCCCTTTTCCTTCAGGATACGTTGCATGTTGCCGGCATCTTCATTTGCAAAAGGATACAGTTCAAAGATGATAACAGTGGATGCTGATTTTGCATTCACATCTGTGTTGACAAAGGATTGACGGAAACCGGTCTTCACGGCACTGATCACTGCCAGTCCGGGGGTCATTCCCCCGAGTCTGAACTGACCATCTTTCCCGGTATAGACCTGTGCGCCGTTGGAAGCAGTAACCAATGCGCCGGCGATTGGTTTACGGGTTTGCTGATGCAGTACCTTCCCTTTTACCAAGCTGGTGCTGGTGTTTTTGGGGTTAATCAGCAACTGTACAAAATCAATCGCGAACCCATCCCCTGAATCAGTATAGGGGTCATCTATGATCAATGAGAGTTCGCCATCTTCAAAAAAAGACAGGTATTGGGGCAGTATATCAATGGTGATCAGTTTACCAATGGGGCCCGATTGCGAAAGTGAATTGATCACATATTCCAGATACGGTATCCGTTCTCCATCAAAAAAGACCTGGTAATTTTTACCGAATACCGTTGGCTGAAAATCATCCACAAACAACTGCATCACCACCTTTTTCACCAACACGTCTTTTTTATCCCATTTCAAGAAAAGGGGAACCGGGTTGTTGACCGGTCGCTCAGTGACCGCCGTATAGCCATCAGTATTCCGGTTGCCGGCTTTGTACCCGGAACAAACCATGATACGGTCTGTACCTGCCGGATCTGAAGGTGCCGGCTCAAACGGAAATATATGCGGCAATGTGTTATTGCCTGAGAAGGGATTATATCCCGGAGACCAACCCATATTCATATTATCCACATCACCATAACGGTAAAGGATTTCGGCTTCTTTTCCATTATAGGTATATACGGTTGGTTGCTTCCAGTCAAGCTGTGCGGATACCGATTGAATACAGCCAATGAGGTAAAAAAAAGTAAGGGCCAGGCGCATGGTGTGGATTTGACGCCTTTAAATTGCCTAGAATTCCGGTTAGCCGGAACAGTGCTTTAGTATCCCGCGGTTTTTATTGAGTATTTGCAGTTATGGCTGATCAGATTTTTCGGAAACTTTCCAGAAATGCTTCCTTTTTATTACGGCTGATAGTAATAGTGGTGCCATCTTTCATAACCACATAACCTCCTTCGCCCTTCACTACTTTACTGATATGGTTCATATTCACCAGGTGACTCTGATGAATCCGGTAAAAATCAACTCCCCGCAGACTCTCTTCCACTTCTTTAAGGGTTTTGGCAATGGTTATTTTTTTCCCATTGGTCAATGAAATATGAGTGTAGTTGCTGTCACTTTCACAACGCAGGATCTCATCGGTATGAAAGAACTGCATGCCATCACCAACCGGCAGGGCAATGCGTTCCTGCCGGACAGGAGCCTGTAACTGACTGATCAGCACCTGGAGCTTTTCGTCCAGTGAGCCCTGCTCCTCCTTTATCGCGGCCTTTTCCACGGCCTCCTGCAGTTCACGGATATCAATAGGTTTCAGCAAATAATCCACGGCAGAAAATTTAAAAGCCCGGATCGCAAACTGATCATATGCGGTAGTGAAAATCACTTTATACCGGCAATCCTTTGTTTCGTTCAGCACATCAAACCCGTTTTTATGTGGCATTTCTATATCCAGGAAAACGAGATCTGGCTGGTATTTGCGGATCAGTTCAATTCCCTGTACTCCACCTTGTGCAGTGGCGAGCACCTGAACCTGCTTACAATACCGGGACAATTGAAGTTCAAGTACTTCAATCGCATTTTTCTCGTCATCGATAATTAACGCTTGAATCATTTCTCTTTTTTTAAGATTGATCTGGTTGTTTCAACGGGATCACCAGCTCCACCCTCGTTCCAGCCGGCCGGCACTGTGCATCGGTCAGGTCCAGTACCCGGCAGCTGGCTTGTATTTTATTCAACCGGTTGATCAGGGCTATCCGGTCTTCCGTGATCTGCATTCCATAGCTCTTCTTCTTCAATACCTGTTTACTTTTCAGTTCTGCTGCCCTGGACCTGCCTACCCCATCATCTTCCACCATTACGATTAACTGGCCGTCTGCTGTCTTTTTAAATTCGATCAGCAGGTTACCTGTAGTTTCTTTATGCAACAAGCCGTGCCAGATCGCATTCTCCACATAGGGCTGTATCAGCATCGAAGGAATTTCCTGGGTATCGGGTTGCAACGAGGCGTCTACCTGAATCCGGTAATTGAACCGGTGGTCAAAGCGGAGGCTTTCCATTTCACAATAGAGTTGCAGCAACTCCGTTTCACTGCTGAGCAGTATATTATTCTGGTTGCTATGATCAAGAATCAGGCGGATCAGTCGTGAAAATTTGGTCAGGTATTGTGAAGCGGCATACTGATCATTCTTTAAAATATATTTCTGGATACTGTTGAGTGAATTAAAGATAAAATGAGGATTCATCTGTGCCCGTAAAGCCCGCATTTCCATATCCGCAAGCTGTTGATGGAAACCGGCTTTCAGGCTTTCTTCCCGTCGGATCCTTTTTATCCGGAATCGGTAAATCAACCACATGCCCAGCATCAATAAACCGGCACAAAGAACCAGAAACCAGTCTCTTCTCCAGATCGGTTCCCGTATCATGAGCTCTATCCGGGTTTCCTGATTACTCCATACCCCGTCATTATTTGCCGCTTTGACCCGGAAGACATACTTACCCGGCCCCAACCCCGAATAGGATACAAAGTTCCGGTTACCACTATAGATCCAATCTTTATCCGCCCCCTCCAGCAGATAGGCATATTGTAACTGGTTATGGTTATTGAACTGCAGAGCAGAAAATTCAAACTGCAGAAAATTCTGATTATGATCCAGCTCAATAGGCTTATCGGAAATAGCTATATAAAGTACTTCTTTATCCATCACGCTTACCGATGTAAGCTCCACCTTTGGTGCCTGGGTATTAAAACGGTAATTATTCAGGTTGATAAAACTTGCGGCCCCATAATACATTTGTATAAGCTGATTACTATCTGTAATATTATACGAATAACTACCCCCGTCTTTCGCCAGGCCATGTTGTATGGAAAGTGTACTCATGATCCGCCGGGCAACCGGGTCAAAACGATGTAATCCATTTATGGTGGTCAGCCATAAATATGGCTGCTGTTTATCCGCTTTTAGTTTGATACAATAATCCGTACTAAGTCCGATCCCTGAGTTTTTGCCGAAATTCCGGATCTGTTTTTTTCCATGTTCAGTATAGATCTCGTACAACCCGTTGTTTTGAGTGGTCACCCAGATATGTCCCTGACGGTCCTCAGCGATATATGTGGTCTGAGTCATGGCAGGTAGGTCATCGATACCTTCCGCATTATAGTGATTCCATTTCTGCTGCCCCGGCAGGTATTCGTACACACCAGTGGAAGACGTGAACCAGATATGGTCCCGGCTATCAGCCAGACAGGGATAGAGCAGATTATCCTTTTCCAGATCGGCCAGCGGATCCACTACTGTTTTATTATAATGGAATACCCGGTTTTCTGCCGGTTTCCAGATATAAAACCCGTTATTATGTGAGCTGATATAGACATGCCCCCTCCGGTCAATCAGGTTACGGCCCACATTGATCACCGGCTTGCCATCCTGATCCTTTAGTTCAAACGGGATCAGTTTACGGATCAACGGATCAAACCTGAATAAATGCTGATCATCAGATGCAATAACGGAACCGTCATTCAGGAGAATCAATCCAATGATCCGGCTGCTCCCTTTCTCTTTCACCAATGGATTAGGAATCACACTGATCTTTTTATCCCTTGAGGAATAATAAATCAATCCGGTTGATGAAGTATTGGGAACCAGCAGGTCATTGGAGCCTGGCAGGTTGAAAACACCGGTAGGTTCCACCTGGGTGCCGGTAACGGGATCCTTAAACTGAACTGTTTCAATCTGCTGGTTTTGCCAGGACATCATACTGATTCCGTTGTGGCTCCCGATCCAGAGATTCCCTTCCTGGTCAAAAAAGAGATCCCCGATCTTATTGGCCATGATTTCATGTTCGTTCAGCCGCTGGTTTTCCCAGGCTGTCAGCCGGCCCTCTTTCATCCGGAAGAGCGGGTAAGAGCCCAGCCATAGTTCATTATTCTGCTCCAATACGGTAAACAGATTATTGAGTCTAAGCTTCGGATTATTATACCGTGATTCTTTGTACTGTCCGTTGTCGGGCAGGAATACAAGCAATCCATGTGTATAGCTGGTCAGCAGTATCCCTTCTGAAGCAATGGCGGCATTGGTGATTTCATCTCCCTTATAAGGGAAAGGGTAAAAAACGGCTTCCTGCCCGGATTGCGTGAAGCGGTAGATTCCTTCGGCATGTACGGCGAATACAGTTCCTTTATATTCAATAACTTTTAAAGTATAACGGGATGCTGTAACCGGAAATAATGAAGAATAATCACGGATACTAGAATCCCGGGGATTAAACCGGTAAAAAAAACGGTTGGCCGTCTGGATAAAAAGTCCCCCGTCTGCAGAAGGTGTAAACCGGTTGATATAATAACTGCCCAGTTTACGGATCAGGGTATCCTGCTGTGCCGGCCGCCAGAAATGATTGGTTGCCGGATCATAACATTGCAGGTCGTTGAGACTTCCCAGCCAGAGATATCCG
>CAUJFR010000175.1 GCA_963169885.1 Bacteroidota bacterium | reverse complement strand
CGAAGTACGGAATACAAAGTACGAATCCCGAAGCTTCGGGACGATGTACGAAGTGCAAATTACTAACGAAAATTAACTGCTTTTATGAGTATGTTGTTAAAAAAAATTGCTTTCTCCCGCCTGACTGCAGGCCTCGCTGCCCTTTTACTGGCTAACTGCCTAATACTGACCGTAGCCTTGGCACAACCGGCCCCCACACCTGCTACGGAGCGCCTGAAAGTCACTGAACAGCGTAAAGCCCTGAAATCACGTTCACTGCTAAATGAGATTCCCTTCCGGAATATCGGTCCCAGTATCATGAGCGGCCGGGTAGTGGATATTGATGCTAATCCCGAAGATCCTACCGAGTTCTATGTGGCCTATGCCACCGGCGGACTCTGGCATACCAAAAACAACGGGCAGAGCTTTACCCCCATTATGGATAACCTCGAGATGCTGTTTATCGGCGACATAGCGGTTAACTGGAAAACCAGGGCCATCTGGGTGGGTACTGGTGAAGTCAACAGCAGCCGCTCCTCCTATGCCGGTGTTGGGATTTATAAAACAACGGATAACGGGAAAAACTGGGAATACCTCGGTCTTCCTGAATCCCATCATATCGGAAAGATCCAGCTTCACCCTACGGATAATAACACTGCGTGGGTTGCCGTACTGGGCCACCTTTACTCTGCCAATAAAGAACGCGGAGTATATAAAACCACCGATGGCGGAAAAAACTGGAAACAAACGCTGTTTGTGGATGAGAATACAGGAGCTGTGGATATGGAGATCAATCCGGCTAACCCTTCCGAACTCTATGCCGCTATGTGGTACCGGGTACGCCGGGCCTGGAAGTTTGAAGAAAGTGGCAAGACCAGTGGTATTTATAAGAGTACTGATGGCGGTGAGAGCTGGAAACTTATTTCAGCAGACGGTTCCGGCTTCATGACAGGTGATAAGATCGGGCGTATCGGAATTACAGTTTACCCTGGCAATCCCAAACTGGTTTATGCCATTGTAGACAATAACACGCCAAAAGCAGATACCCGTAAAACAAATGATTCTGCTTATAAGAAAGAAGATCTGAAAAATCTGAGCAAAGAACAATTCGGACAACTCAGCACCAAATGGCTGGACACTTTCTTAAGAGCCAATCGTTTTCCCCGTAAATACAATGCAAAAGGAATTAAAGAAATGGTGGCCGAAGACAAAATCAAACCTACGGCGCTCTGGGATTACCTGGATAGTGATGACGGTTTCCAGAATACCGGCATCGCCGGATGTGAAGTGTATAAAAGTGAAGATGGTGGACAGACCTGGAAAAAAGTCAATGAAAAACCGATCAGTATATTCAATACCTACGGTTATTATTTTGCGAAAATTTATACCTCTTACACAAACCCTGATAAAGTATTCATCCTTGGTTTTCTGGCCCAGTATTCCACCGATGGCGGAAAGACGTTTAAAACCATGGACAAGAACAATGTACATGCCGATCACCATGCTTTATGGGTAAATCCGAAAAATGATTCCCATATTATTAATGGCAATGATGGCGGTACGAATATCAGTTACGATAACGGGGACCATTGGTTTAAGGCCAATACCCCGGCGGTAGGACAATACTATGCGATCACTGTGGATGATGCCAAGCCATACAATGTATATGGCGGGTTGCAAGACAATGGAAGCTGGTGGGGGCCTTCCAATAACCGGGAAAATATTGACTGGACCGATAATGGACAATATGCATTCCGCATGATCAATGGCGGCGATGGCATGCAGGCCCAGGTGGATACCCGCGATAATGCAACTGTTTATTCCGGTTCCCAATTTGGATTTTACGGCCGGTATAACAAAAATGCAAGAGGCGCACAGAAACAATTACATCCTCAGCATGAACTGGGTGACAAACCCCTGCGCTTTAACTGGCAGACCCCGATCCTGCTGAGTAAACATAACCAGGATGTGCTGTACTTCGGCAGTAACCGTTTCCACCGGTCCCTGAACAAAGGCGATTCAATGGCGGTACTCAGTACCGACCAGACCAATGGTCGGGTGGCAGGTAATGTACCCTATGGCACCATCACCACAATTTCCGAATCTCCTTTACGTTTCGGTCTGATCTATAGCGGCACGGATGATGGGAATATTCATGTGAGTAAAGATGGAGGATATAGTTGGGAGCAGTTGAATAAGACAGCGACTGCTGAAGTCAAAAGTCAAAAGTTAAAATTAAAAACGGCAGACTCAAAGTTGAATACGCAAGGCTTATGGGTCAGCGGCGTTACTGCTTCGCAGTTTAAGGAAAGCCGGGTTTATACATCATTAAACGGCTATCGCTTTGATCATTTTGCCCCTTACTTATATGTGAGTGATGATTATGGAACAACCTGGAAGCAGATCGGCAAAGACCTGCCCAATGAACCTATCAATGTGGTCAAAGAAGATCCGAAGAATGACAGCATTATTTATGTGGGAACGGATGGTGGTTTATATGTAAGTTTTGATGCCGGCAATAGTTTCATGCTCTGGAATAACGGAATGCCGGAATCCGTACCGGTACACGATATCGCCATCCAGGCGAGGGAAAACGAGATCGTGCTTGGCACCCATGGCAGAAGTCTTTATGTAGCCAGCCTTAACAATGTTCACGCTGTTAAAAAAGACCCGGAGTGGATGAAGAAAAATCCGAAGCCGAAGAAAGAGGAAAGACGGAATGAGGAAGAAGATGAAGAAAGCAAACCTGAAATGGATTAAAATAGAAAAGTCCGGAAGTTGATTACTTCCGGATTTTTTTTATCAGATCCATTCATCGTTTATAACAGCTGAAGACGAAATTTATGCTATGATCAGAACTGGTGGAACCGTTCAAAACAGGCTTTCTCCAGCATTTCCCGGTCATCGGGGTGGGCAATTTCAATTAAGGCTTTGGCCCTTTGACGGAGGTTTTGTCCAAACAGGTAAGCAATTCCATACTCAGTCACTACATAGTGAATATGGCCACGGGTGGTAACCACACCGGCGCCTTCTTTCAGGAATGGAACAATCCGGCTGGTGCCTTTGTTGGTGCGGCTGGTTAACGCTATAATCGGTTTACCTCCTTCACTCAGCGCAGCACCCCGCATAAAGTCCATCTGTCCGCCAATACCACTGTACTGACG
>CAUJFR010000174.1 GCA_963169885.1 Bacteroidota bacterium | reverse complement strand
AATTCCCGAACATCCGATACCACTCCTGTAATGGCCGCCGCTGCAGCAGTCAGGGGACTGGCCAGTAAAGTCCTGGCGCCGGCACCCTGTCTTCCTTCAAAGTTACGGTTGGATGTACTGATACAATATTTTCCGGCAGGTATTTTGTCTTCGTTCATACCCAGGCAGGCGGAACAGCCCGGTTGACGGAGCTGGAACCCCGCTTCTTCAAAAACTTTATCTATACCTTCTTTAATTGCCTGAGCCTCTACTTGTTTACTACCGGGAACGATCCATACTTCCACCTCATCGGCTTTCTTTTTTCCTTTTACAAAGGAGGCCACCATGCGCAGGTCTTCGATACGGGAATTGGTACAACTTCCGATGAATACATAATCGATCTTTTGTCCCTTGATGGGAGCGCCTTGTTGCAGCCCCATATAGGCCAGTGATTTGTTCAGTCCCGAACGATCGCTTTCGTGAACGGTATCTGCAGCAGGGATGGATTCCGTAACACCGATTCCCATACCGGGATTAGTGCCATAAGTAATCATCGGTTGTATATCAGCCGCATCAAACTGGTATTCTTTATCAAAAACGGCATCCGTATCGGTAAACAGTGTTTTCCATTCAGCCAGTTTTTTATCCCAGTCTGCACCCTGTGGAGCAAACTTCCGGCCATTTACATAACTGAATGTGGTTTCATCCGGGGCAATCAGGCCGCAACGTCCGCCCATTTCAATACTCATATTGCAGATGGTCATGCGGGCTTCCATACTCAGTGAGCGGATGGCTGAGCCGGCGAACTCCACCGCGTATCCGGTGGCGCCGCTGGCAGAGATTTTTGACAGGATATACAGGACAATATCTTTCGAGACCACACCCTTATTCAGTGTGCCGTCTACCGTGATACGCATCAGTTTGGGGCGGCTTTGCATCAGGCATTGAGTGGCCATCACCATTTCGACTTCACTGGTACCGATTCCAAAAGCAATAGAACCAAATGCGCCGTGTGTGGAGGTATGGCTGTCGCCGCAAACAATCGTCATACCTGGTTGCGTAAATCCGAGTTCGGGCCCTATCACATGAACAATGCCCTGGAACGGGTGTCCAAGGCCATATAATTCGATGCCATGTTCGGCGCAATTTTTCACGAGTGCTTCAACCTGTTTGCGACCCAGTTCTTCTTTGATTGGCAGGTGTTGGTTGAGCGTGGGTACATTGTGATCGGCCGTGGCGACTACCTGCTGCGGACGAAATACCTTAATGCCGCGGTTGTTAAGTCCGGTGAATGCCTGGGGGCTGGTCACTTCATGGATCAGGTGTTTGTCGATATATAATACTGAGGGCCCGTCGTCAATCGTTTTGACCACATGCTTTTCCCAGATTTTTTCAAATAATGTTTTAGCCATTTATAGAAATTATGCGATGGTTGTTTTTTGCTGATAATTAGTGGCCATGTGGCGGAGATCGTTGTCTTCCACTTCTTTTTTACTATCGGCCACTTTCAGAAATTCACTGTATAAAGTGTCCACATCATTGCGGTCAAACTGGAATCCCAGTTTCTGGAAACGATAGGCGAGGGCACTTCGTCCGCTGCGGGCGGTCAGAACAATTTTGGAACTGTCAGCACCTACTTCTTCCGGATTGATGATTTCATAAGTGGTGGCATCTTTTAAGAAACCATCCTGATGAATGCCGGAAGAGTGTGAAAAGGCATTGCTGCCCACAATAGCTTTGTTGGGTTGTACAGGCATCCGCATGGTATCGGATACCAGGCGGCTTACGGGGTTCAGTCTTTCCGCTTTGATGCGGGTATGCAGATCCAGGTGCTTGTGTTGTTTCAGGATCATCACCACTTCTTCCAGTGATGTATTTCCTGCTCTTTCACCAAGGCCGTTGATGGTGCACTCGATCTGGCGGGCCCCATTGATCACCCCTTCGATGGAGTTGGCAGTGGCAAGTCCGAGGTCATTATGACAATGACAGGAGAGAATCGCTTTATCAATGTTGGGTACATTATTGATCAGGTAGGCCATTTTAGCCCCATATTGATTGGGCAGGCAATAACCGGTGGTGTCGGGAATATTCACGGTGGTGGCTCCGGCCTTGATCACGGCTTCCACTACACGGGCGAGATAATCGTTGTCGGTACGACCGGCATCTTCGGCATAAAACTCCACATCATCGGTGAAGTTCCTGGCCCATTTCACACATTGTACGGCACGTTCAAGGATATCTTCACGGGTGGAGTTGAATTTCGATTTAATATGGAAATCGGAAGTGCCGATTCCAGTATGAATCCGGCGACGGGGGGCATGACGGAGGGCTTCGGCCGCCACTTCAATATCTTTCTGTACAGCGCGGCTGAGTCCGCAGACCGTCGCGTTTTTGATGGTCCGGGCGATCTGATTCACCGATTCAAAATCACCAGGAGAGGAGATCGGGAAGCCGGCTTCAATAATATCCACGCCAAGATCCTCGAGTTCGAGAGCAAGCTCCAGTTTTTCCTTGGTATTCAGCTTACAGCCAGGCACCTGTTCTCCGTCGCGGAGGGTGGTATCAAAGATGAAAACTTTTCCTTCAGCCATAAATAATTGATAAATTGAGGGATATAAAAAAAGCAGGCGGCTTATTTTTGTGATACCTGCCAGGCGAAAATGATAAATCCTATTTTAACCTGGCTGGCGGTCCGAAATTCTGATAAACAACCTGCGTCTGTAAAAATACCCGGAAGATGCAGGCTTTTGAAAACAAAATAAGGGGTGAATTACACCTCTTAAACAGGCCTGAATCCGCTGAAATCCTTGCCTGTACTGGATTTGGTAAAATATAATTACGATGCCCAACCGCTCCACGGATAGCCTTTTTCAACTCATCAAGTCGCTCGAAAAGAGCGAAAAGCGGAATTTTAAGCTATATGTCAAGCGAAATACGGATACGGAGGACCTGAAAATCATCCAGTTATTTGATGCATTGGACAAAATGAATGACTACGACGAGCTCCAGATCCTGAAAAGGCCCCGGAGTATTAAGAAGCAGCAACTGTCCAATATCAAGGCCCATTTGTACCGGCAGATCCTTTCCAGCCTCCGATTGATTAAAGAAGAGGATAATATCGATATCCGGCTGCATGAGCAGATGGACCATGCCCGAATATTATATAATAAGGGACTTTACCTGCAGAGCCTGAAATTACTGGAAAAACTGAAAGAGACGGCCCGTTCTTACCAGCAGCTTACTTTTCTGCAGCAGGCATTATTTTTTGAAAAAAAGATAGAGACGCTTTATATCACCCGTAGTATGCAGGACCGGGCGGACAAGCTGAGTGAGGAGTCCGAACTGGTTGATGCACAGTTGACGATGGTCAATGATCTGTCCAACCTGGCGCTGCAGTTGTATAGCTGGTATATCAAACATGGCCATGCCCGGAATGAGAAAGATATAAAAAGTGTGGAATCATTTTTTGAAAAACACCTTCCCGCAGGATCCGGTACGGCCAACGGATTTTATGAGCAATTGTATTTATACCAGGCCTATGTGTGGTATGCGTTTATCCGGCAGGATTTTGAACAGTACTACCATTATTCCCAGCGTTGGGTCAACCTGTTTGCGGATTTTCCGGGATTGCTGAAAGTGGAGACGGCCAATTATATCAAGGGGATGCACAACCTGATGAGTGCGGAGTTTACCCTGTTGGATCATGAGCGGCTGGCGCAGAGCATAAAGCAGTTTGAGCTTTTTGTAAAGCAAAAGCATTTAGAAGAAAATGAAAACAACCGGATCCTGGCTTACCAGTATTTATATACGGCCCGGCTCAATTTATATTTCCTGAGAGGGACGTTTACAAAAGGCTTGCGGCTGGTTCCCTTCCTGGAAGAAATGCTGAAGGAGTATGGCTTGTACCTGGATACGCACCGGGTACTGGTTTTTTATTATAAGATCGCGTCCCTGTATTTTGGCAGCGGGAACAATGAGAAAGCCATTGACTACCTGAACCGGATCATTAATCAGAAGGGAGATCTGCGCACCGATCTGCAATGTTATGCCCGGTTGCTGCACCTGATTGCGCACTATGAACTAGGCAATTTTGAGTTGCTTGAATACCTGATCAAATCGGTTTACCGCTATATGGCCAAAATGGGTAACCTGAGTAAGGTGGAGGAGGAGATGTTTTCCTTCCTGCGTCGTTCCTTCAGTGTGGGGGCGCATGCACTGAAACCTGAATTCGAGAAATTGCTGAATAAGCTGAGAAAATATGAAGGCAATCCGCTTGAAGCCCGTGCTTTTGCCTACCTAGATGTGATTTCCTGGCTGGAGAGTAAAATCAGCGGGGTGCATGTGCAGGATGTGATCAGGGAGAAGTTTTTGCTGGGGAAGAGGAAGTAAAGAGTCGGGGAGTCTGGAGTCTGGAGTCGGCATCCCGATCCTATCGGTGTTAGCCCGTACTTCGTACCTCGTACTTCGTGCCTACTCTTCCGTGCTTTGTATTTCTATTGCTTTAATCCTGCTCCATTTCCCATTTGCTGTACATAACGGGTAAATTTTATCCATAGGGACAGTTGCCAGCAGTTTTGTTCCACTTTTTGTTTGCTGGCGTATTTCAAAGTGACGGTCGAGATAGGTAAACTCATTATTTCGTTCTACCATACAGCGGCGCTGGGCCTGGTTCAGTACCACGACAAAATAGCCGGGTTCTTTGAACACACAATCTTCGAGGTAAAGGGCGGCTCTGTATTCCCAGGAGCCTTGGTATTTTTTTACCAGGTTTTTTTCGGGGCGGTCAAATGGACGGTTGAGTTGTCCTTCGGCATAGGTACAGGAATCGGCTAACGGGTTTGGGATTTCTGTCAGAAAAAGAGTGCTGTCTGGCAAAGTGATCACATTTCCATGGGCATCAGTCAGTTTTATAACCACAATATGTCCTCCATCGAATGGACAATGCTGCGCGGAAAGCTGGGTTGCGAACAGGAGAGCCGCAATAAATACCGTGATAATTTTTTTCATTTCAGGCTTGCAGATTTAAAGCATCTGAACCGAAAGTAGAATATTATTGATCCGGATCACTACCCTATAGAAGGTATTTTCTTTTTACAGGTATACAGATCGTTTTTGTAAGAATAAGTATCCGGCAGATTTTTTTCTTAAGTATATGTGCAGTATGCCAAATCCCATTAACTTTACGACGGTCCTGTAGGGGCCGCACCAAAACTAACAGCGAGAAAAGCAATCTGACATCCTTCTTAAAAGACCAGTAGTTAAGGTTCATTATCGAAACCATTTAGCGACCGCCCCGGTTGGTGATAACACCAATCGATGGCGGTCGTTTTGTTGTTGGTGTTATCACCAACAACTTTGTATTATCCTATTGCTGAGTTACCGCTCTTATTTTTTACTGTAGAATGAACTTAAATAACTTTCCAGACTGGTCGGTTTGCGGCCCAATAATTTCTCCAGGTCAGTATCATCTGCGCTGTCAAATTCACCCAGACGGATGGCTTCGGCAAATCCGGCGAACATGGAGATAAAATGTCCGGGTACACCAGCCTTTGTCAGCACATCTTTGTATTCTTCCTGTGAAGGACTGATATAACTGATCGTCTTACCGCTGGCATTGCTGATGGTATCGGCCACCTGCTGAAAGGTCCATGCACTGGTATTGGAAATATTATAAGTTTTGTTTTCGTGTCCGCTTCCGGTCAGTACGTTTGCGGCGGCTTCCGCCATTTCTTCGCGGAGCGCATAGGCGCCGGGCGTGTTGCCAGCCGGCCAGTATACACCGGTCTCCAGTACTTTTTCACCAATAAAGACCGGTACAAAATCCATATAGAGATTATTGCGTAAGATCGTGTAGGGGATACCGCTTTCATGAATCAGATTTTCCGTGAGGATATGCGTTTGTGCCACAAAGGCGATCGGGGAGGCATCGGATTCATCGATACGGACAAAGCTGGTGTACAGGATATGTTTTACGCCTGCCTCCGTAGCCGCTTTTACGGCATTGGTCTGTTGTACACGGCGGTTATCGATATCGCTGGAGGAAACCAACAATAGTTTATCCACGCCGGTGAAAGCTTTCACCAGGGAGGTATAATCATCATAATCACCTTTGCGTAGTTCAATGCCCTGTGTTTTCAGGGTAGTTGCTTTGGCTTCATCCCGAACCAGGGCGGCGATGGAGGTGGCGGGAACCCCTTTTTTTAAAAGAAATTCAATGGCGGCTTTGCCAAAATGCCCGGTAGCCCCTGTAACTAAGATCTTCATGTTTATTTGTTTTTTATTGAAGACACAAAATTACCTATCTTCACTATCTAAAGTATATTAGTATACAAAAGTATAGTGCTATACTTTTGTATACCGGTTAAAAATATTGTCTATGGTACGCGCCGCCAGCCTGAAAGAAGTAAAAGCCTGCCCGGTACAGTTTGTACTGGCGGTGAATGATACAATGAATGTGATCAGCGGAAAGTGGAAGCTGCCGATCATTGGCTCATTGTTGTTCAATAAAAAACGGTTCACCGAAATTCAGCGCAATATCCAGGGGATCACCCCACGAATGTTGTCAAAGGAACTGAAGGAACTGGAACTGAACGGCATAGTGACACGGACCGTGTATGATTCACAACCTGTAACGATCGAGTATGAGTTGACACCTTCGGCACGTACCCTGAGTGAAGTGCTGGATAAGATGGTGGAGTGGGGCGTGAGGCACAGAAAACAGATAGTAGTTAGTAGTCGGTAGTTAGTAGTCGGGGTCGTTGAAAGATTGAAAAGTAAAATTGAAATGGAAAATGTGAGTTGTATGTGGAAAATACGTAGCTTTACAAATCATCATGCTTTAATGGCAAGATGATAAAACGAATTGATCTAATATCCATCCAAAGACTGTGTTAAGGTTCAAATACGAACTTTTTCAAAAGCGGCATCTGAAAAGATGTCGCTTTGCTTTTAGGCAGACAATTATCTGAATAGTCCCATTGCTTTTTTTAAACAAGCTGGCGCAACTAAATGGCGCTTTTTTGTGTGAATAACTCCTTTAAAAATCGACTCTTAAATCCTCTGTTTTGCCCTACATTTGCGCAATTTGTTTTTAAACAAGCAAAGCCCTGAAAAATGCCTAATTCCTCCATTCCTGCTGTTTTATTGTTAGCTGACGGAACCGTGCACCACGGTCAGGCTTTTGGCGCCATTGGGACGACCACCGGCGAGATCTGTTTTAATACCGGTATGACCGGTTACCAGGAAGTGTTTACCGACCCCAGTTATTTTGGCCAGATCCTGATCATGAACAGTGCCCATAT
>CAUJFR010000173.1 GCA_963169885.1 Bacteroidota bacterium | reverse complement strand
AAATTAAAACAGGTGATATTTTCCTGATGTGGCGGATGAAACAGCTGATCACAGATGGCAAAATCGAGATCACCGGCGACCCCAATAAGGGATGGAAGGATTTTGATGTGAAGCTGGCGGGAGCAAAGCAGGTGGTGGACGCCGTGGAGGATAGAGAACCGGCCTGATAAACAGGACGCCCCGATGGGGCTTTGAGGGCGTTTATTATCTGTTTTATTACTGACAGGCCGCCCCGCAGGGGCTGGTGTCAGAAAAAAAACGGGATTCATGGTTAAAAACACAAGTTTGCTAAAAGCGTCAATTATATCTTAGCAATAGCAGCAAACAAATGTTTAAAAAATAACGGTATAGTTCTTTTAAATACTTTTTAGTTAGCTGCAATTAATCCGATTTCAGGGTCATTCAACTTACCGGTTGTTTGGTTAATAAAGCCCCGTAGGGGTGACCTATTAGTAGATCATCGGTCAGATAGTGTATTCCAAGCCCTGTAGGGGCGGCCTATAATAATATCAACAATATAAAGGTTAACTAAAATAATATGGCAAACACCTATTCTCAGATTTACCTACAGATTGTATTCGCTGTTCAAGGCAGGCATTCATTTATACACGAGTCATTCAGAGAGGAGTTACAAAAATATATGTCTGGGATTATAGAAAAAAGGGGACAAAAGTTGTATGCCATATATTGTATGCCGGATCATACACATATATTAATCAGCTATAGACCGGCAGGGATTTTAATTTCAGATCTTGTAAGAGATATAAAAGCATCATCTAGTGCTTTTATCAAAGAGAAAAAATGGGTAATTAATGGGTTTAGCTGGCAAGCCGGATTTGGTGTATTTTCTTATACAAAAGCGTTGGCACCCGTCGTCACCGCCTATATCCTGAACCAACCGGCCCATCATGAAAAGAAGAAATTCCGGCAGGAATACCTGGATTTTATGAACGAATTTGAAATAGAGTATAACGAACGATATTTATTTGAATTTTACGAATAGCACTATGAGCGCAGCAAAGAATAAAATAACAGACGTACAGAACAACGACAGTGGTTTACACGGGCAATACAAATCCTGGTTCCTGGATTATGCCTCCTATGTAATCCTCGAACGGGCCGTGCCCGCCGTGGAAGACGGACTGAAACCCGTACAACGGCGGATCCTGCATGCCATGAAGGAAATGGATGATGGTCGTTTTAATAAAGTAGCCAATATCATCGGACAGGCCATGCAATATCACCCGCATGGGGATGCAAGCATCGGGGATGCACTGGTGAATATGGGACAAAAGGACCTGCTGATCGATACCCAGGGTAACTGGGGTGATGTACGTACCGGTGATGATGCGGCAGCTGCCCGTTATATCGAGGCCCGTCTGAGCAAGTTTGCCCTGGAAGTAGCTTTCAATGCAAAAACCACCGAATGGCAACTCAGCTATGATGGCCGTAAAAATGAACCGGTCACCCTGCCGATGAAATTTCCGTTGTTGCTCGCCCATGGAGCCGATGGGATTGCCGTTGGGTTATCGACCAAGATTCTGCCGCATAATTTCTGTGAACTGATCGATGCTTCGGTAAAATACCTGCGGGGCCGCAAGTTTGAACTCTATCCGGATTTCCTGACCGGCGGCATGATCGATGTGGCGGATTATAACCAGGGAAAACGCGGAGGAAAAGTAAAAGTGCGGGCACATATTGAAGAAGTGGATAAGAAAACACTGGCGATTAAAAGTGTGCCATACGGCGTTACCACCACGCAGATGATGGAATCCATTGTGAAGGCCAATGACCAGGGAAAAATCAAGATCAAAAAAGTAACGGATAACACGGCTGCGGAAGTAGAGATCCAGGTGGACCTGGCCCCGGGAATTTCTCCGGATATCACCATTGATGCCTTGTATAAGTTTACGGACTGTGAAGTCTCCATTTCCCCGAATGCCTGTGTGATCGTGGACCAGCGTCCGCAGTTTCTGGGTGTTCAGGAGTTATTGAAACTTTCGGTTGACAAAACCAAGGACCTGCTCGAGCAGGAACTAAAGATCCGGCTGGGCGAGCTGCAGGAAAAATGGCATTACACGTCGCTGGAAAAAATCTTCTTTGAAGAAAAGATCTATAAGGAACTGGAGAAAAAGCACGAAACCTGGGATAAGGTGCTGGAATCAATCGACAAAGCATTTACGCCCTTTAAGAAACAATTGAAACGGGATATTTCCCGGGAGGACATCATCAAGCTGACAGAAAAACCGGTTCGTCGCATTTATAAACTGGACATTGATGAACTGAATGACCAGATCAAAGGACTGGAAGCGGATATCCGGCAGGTGAAAAATGACCTGGCCAATCTCGTTGACTATGCCGTGGCCTATTACGAAAACCTGCTGAAAAAATATGGTAAAGGGCGGGAACGGAAGACGGAGATCAAAGCATTTGAAATAATTGAAGCCAAGCACGTGGCCATCGCCAATACCAAGCTCTACGTGAATCGTGCAGAAGGTTTCATCGGCACCGGTTTGAAAAAAGATGAGCTCTTGTTTGAGTGCTCTGACCTGGACGATATCATTGTGTTCGCCAAACGCGGAATCATGAAAGTGGTAAAGGTTTCCGATAAGGCTTTTATCGGTAAAGAAATCCTGCATGCGGCGGTCTTTCAGAAAAATGACGAGCGGACGACGTATAATATGATTTATCTCGACGGTGCAACCGGGATGAGCTATGCCAAACGGTTTAATGTGACCGGGATAACCCGTGACAAGGAATATGATCTCACCAAAGGACATGATAAATCAAAGATTCACTATTTCAGCGCTAATCCAAATGGAGAAGCCGAAGTGGTAAAGATTGTGCTGGGCAATTGTACGGCAAGGATTAAGGATTTTGACTATTACTTTGAAGAGCTCGAGATCAAGGGACGTAACAGCCAGGGTAATCAGGTGACTAAGTATCCCATTAAATCCGTTAAGTTTAAGGAAAAGGGCAGGAGCACCATTGCCGGTAAAAAACTCTGGTACGATGATCAGTTTGGCCGCCTCAATTCAGATGATAAAGGATCCTACCTCGGTGTTTTTGAAGCCGAAGACAAAATCCTGGTTATGTTCAGGGACGGGAATTATGAGATTACCGACCAGGAACTGACGCAGAAACTGGATTCAGAAAAAGTGATCTTTATTGAGAAGTTCAGGCCGGAAAGAATTGTAACCGCTGTATATGTGGATATGGAGAAAAAGCAGTTCATGGTAAAGCGGTTTAAGATCGAAACCACCACACTGAAAAACAAATTCTCTTTTATTAAAGAAGGGGAGGGGAATTATGTGGAAGCCGTGACGACCATGGAGGATCCTATCCTGGCCATGCAGCAGGGAAGGGGAGCCCAGATCCGGAAGGGAAAACTGAAGATCAATAAAATGGCGGAAATAACCGGCTGGAGAACGGTCGGAACCAAACTGGCCGATTACAGCAAGTCAACCGAAATGGAATGGGTGAAACCGAAGGAAGAGGATAGTCAGCCGGAGTTGTTTTAAGGAGAAACGAGAAATGAGTTATGAGTAATCAGTAATGAGTAAATATCGAAGAGTCAATATAAAATTAAACCCTCCGGAAACGGAGGGTTTAATTTTATGAACCATTACCAGTAACACGATTTACTCATTACTGATTACTCATTATTCATTTTTCTTCTTCTTCCTTATCCGGATAGTAGCATTTTTCTCCAGGCTGCTGGAGACCCTCAGGTCATATACTTTTTTGCCATCTCTGACCCGCATCAACGCTGTATTCGGGGCAATCAGACCGAGATTTTCCGCGAATAAGGTAATTTCATTTTCTTCCTTTGTGGAATCCAGCACAATATCTATATGAATGGATTTATGCGTCAGTTTCTGGTTGAACAGGATGAGCTGTTTATTATAGAAGAGGGAAACAATATCTCCATCTATCTCCCCATTATCATATAGATCGACCCGCAATGAATCGGAGTCCACTTCAATCTCATTGGCCAGCTCTGATTCTCTTTCGGTAAACTGTTTTTCAATGACATAATTAATGACCTTTCGTTGTATCACTTTTGCGGCGACCAGGGTGTCTTCTTCAGCCGGTTTCCAGACCTGGTAATTTTCCTTGAACTCACTCAGGGCCTTCATGACAGAATCTTTTTTACTGGCATCCCCATCAAGAGTCAGGCTGAATGAAATGCCGGCACAAGTATATTTATATTCCGGCTTGGCAGTAAACATACCAGTGAGCACTGACTTGGCCTGGGATACCCGTAATATACCGGACATATCCATGATACAATCCACTTCAAAATTCCCGGTAGAGCCATGAAAGACAACAGGCACATCGTAAATAATCAGCTGACGGGTGGCTGCATTATAACTGCCTTTTACCTGAAGGCTGCGGTAGGTATTTTTAAAATAATAATTGAGAATACCTTTTACATAATTCTTTTCTGGCTGAAGTACCATTTCCACCAGGTAGTTATTAGCCGAGCTGTTGCTTTTGACATTGGCAAAACCATACCAGTAGCCAAAGACCGTCTGGGCGCTGCCCTGCAGGGTAAACAGCAATAAAAAGATCAGGAATCCTTTCTTCATAGATTGTAATATCGGCAAAAGAGATGCCTTAAAAAAAGGAAGTTTTACACAGGCTTACTTAAGGAACCGCTTCATTTCTTTTTCCACATCTTTCTGTTTGATACTTTCCCGTTTGTCATACAGTTTTTTTCCCCGGGCGAGCCCTATTTCCATTTTTGCCAGGTTCTTACTGTTAAAGAAAATCCGGAGGGGGATCAGGGTATATCCTTTCTCTTTGAGTTTGGCCTCAATTTTCCGGATCTCCCTTTTTTCGAGCAGCAGTTTCCGGTCACGAAGGGGGTCATGGTTATTGACCGTGCCATGCGAGTACTCCGCAATATGCAGCGATTTTACCCATATTTCACCTTTATGCACCAGGCAATAACTGTCGTTAAAACTGGCTCTTCCGCCACGCAATGATTTGACTTCAGTACCCAGCAATACCATGCCTGCTTCATATTTTATGTCGATGAAGTAATCATAATACGCCTGCCTGTTTTTCAGTTCTGCCATGGATAAAATAAAATAAGAGGCTTTTGCCGGACGGCAAAGTTACCTCTTATCGCTTATACGTTCTGTAAAGACTAATTTTTAAATAAACCAAGTACTGAAGCCAGTTTGCTCTTCAGTTCTTTCCGGGGTACTATAAAATCGAGGAACCCGTGCTCGAGGATGAACTCACTCCGCTGAAAACCTTCCGGCAGGTCTTTCTTTATTGTTTCCTTAATTACCCGCGGTCCGGCAAAGCCGATCAGGGCACCGGGTTCCGCGATATTCAGGTCACCCAGCATACCAAAAGAAGCAGAAATACCCCCGAATGTAGGGTCTGTCAGCAAGGAGATATAAGGTAGCTTAGCATCACTGAGCTGAGAAAGTTTTCCGCTTGTCTTCGCCAGCTGCATCAGTGAAAATGCACTTTCCATCATCCGGGCACCGCCACTTTTACTGATTACCATATAAGGCATCTGATGCCCGATACAATGATCTACGGCCCGGGAGAATTTTTCACCCATCACACTACCGAGGGAGCCCCCGATAAATTCAAAATCCATACAGGCAACCACCAGGTCGTTTCCACCCACTTTACCAACGGCCACCCGCATGGAGTCTTTCAGATCACTTTTACTCCAGATCTCTTCCAGCCTTTTTTTATACGGCTTAAGATCCGTAAATCCGAGAAAATCCTTGCTCCTTATATTATCAAATAATTCAGTGAACTCGCCATTGTCAAACAGAATTTCAAAATATTCCTGACTGTTGATCCGGTGATGGTAGCTGCATTTCGGACAAACAAAGAGGTTTTCCTTTAATTCTGTAACGGTGCATATAAAATTACACTCCGGGCATTTTACCCAAAGTCCTTCCGGGGTTTCCTTTTTCTCGGAAGTCTTCGTATTAATTCCTTTCTTGATACGCTTGAACCAACTGGCTCTGGACTCTTCAGCCTTGCCTTCCTCACCAGACAGGTTCGCGTCAAAATCTTCAATTTGTTTAGCCATAACCGAATCTTGAGCTACAAATATAGTGACTTTGTAATTAGTGCGTAAAATGCGGTAAACTAAGTATTTAGACCATTAATTATGGGTTTATTTTTTCAAGACCGTTTCAAATAAACGGAAAATCCGTTTATACTCATCCGTCCAGCTGCTGGGCTCCACAAACCCATGATCTTCCATGGGGTAGGCGGCCAGTTCCCAATTGTCTTTCCCGAGTTCAATCAGTCGTTGCGACAATTTCACCGCATCCTGAAAATGTACGTTCACATCCACCATACCATGGCAGATCAACAGGTTTCCTTTTAACCCTTCTGCAAAGTAAAAAGGAGAACTTCTCCGGTAAGCCAGGCTGTCTGTAAACGGTTCGTTCAGGATATTGGATGTATATCCATGGTTATAATTTGCCCAGTCAGTCACCGGTCTTAATGCAGCTCCGGCTGCAAAAACATCGGGTTCATTAAACATCCCCATCAGGGTGATAAAACCTCCGTAGGAGCCGCCATAAAGACCCACATTTTTCGGATTTACGCCATGATTCTTTACGAGATAATTAACCGCATCCACATGATCCGACAAATCCTTGCCTCCCATATGTCGGTAAATTCCGGTTCTCCAGTCACGTCCGTATCCGGCACTTCCGCGGTAATCAATATCCAGTACTGTATACCCCTGGTCGGCCAGCAGGTTATTGAACATATACTCTCTGAAATAACTGCTCCACCATTTATGTGCATTCTGCAGGTAACCGGCTCCGTGTACAAACAGTACGGCCGGTTTATTGGGATGCGGATTCGCAGGTTTGTATAAACGGGCAAATACGGTTGCCCCATCACGTGCGGTGAAGGAAACCACTTCGGGGTCTTTCCAGTTATAGGATCTGAACTCCTCACTCTTCCCTGAAAACGTAAGTTGTACTTCTTTACTGCCGGCTTTATTTTCTTTCAGGAACAACTCCCAGGGTTGGGTGGAATACGAATACAGACTGGCCAGCCATTTTTCATCCGGGGACAAGAGTACCTGGTGTGCACCGGTAGCGGTTGTGATCCTTTCCTTTTTTCCATCAGCAATGCTTAACCGGTAAAAATGCTGTTCTCCCGGGTGCACTTCGTTCGTACTGATATAAAAATATTTTTTATCCCGGGAAAGCTGTGCTTGTTGTACTTCATATGTTCCGGTGGTTAATGCTTTTTTCTCCCCGTTACGGAGATCTGCAATGTATAGATGCGAATACCCTGTGGCTTCGGATCTGAACCAGAAAAGCTGATCATCAATCCAGCCTGTGGAAGAATTACCAAAACCGCCAGTGCCCGGTCCGCCGATCCAGGCTTCATCCCGCTGACGGTCCAGCAGACTGAAGGATCCTTTTTCCCGGTCAAATTTCATCAGCCATCGGTCTTTATTATCCTGTGAGCGGATCTCCAATACTGCATAAGTACCTTTTGGAGACCAGCTAAGATTTCCGAAGTTCACTGCCCGTAAAGCGGCCTTCTTTTTTTTATCTTCCAGCAGTTTCGGATAATCATTTACATAGTCCGGCAGGTCTTTTATTCCGGGAATGGAGTCAGTACGTACCTGAAAAATAGTATCGGCTTCCCGGTCATAAATATACAGCTCACTGAGGCCCTGAAGTGAGCCGACTTTGGAACGGGCGGTGATATCAACAGTAAAGCCGGATTCCGTAACATAGCTGGGAACAATAGTGGATTTTGAGCCAGCTAACCGTTGAAGGCGATAGCTGATATACCGGCCGTCAGGACTGATGGACAAACCCTGCAATATTTTATCTTCCAGGCTGATACTGCGTAATTCTTTCTCCTTCGGTACCGATTTGTTATAGGCCTCAGCCTGTTCACGTTTATTTTTTCGTGTTTTCAGCACCTGGAACCAGTTCAGCTGGTCCTGTTGTAACCATTGTTCCTGAGGATTGGAAGCGATCCTGTTGCCTGAAGCTGATCCCCCACGTTGAAATCCGCCGGGTGCCGTCGTATTTGCTGACTCGCCAGTTCGGATATTGGTCAGCTGAACAGTTTCTCCACCAGACAACTCCCAGGCATATAAATTCTGATTACGGGTATAAATGATACGGGTTTCATTAAAACCAAACTGTGGATTGTTTTCTGTCTCGACAGTCTGCGTAATCTGCCGCACGCGGCCTGATTTTATATCGGTGTAAAAAATATCTCCGTTTTTGCTAAACAGGTAAGCGGTACGAGCTTGATTATAGATATAATTTCCGGTACTGTTATACTCCGTTTTCTCTTTAACGGAAGCCTTTACCGGTTGCTTATCTGTCAGCGTGATATAGTATAGAGAGTCAGCTGGCGATTTATCCGGATTCCACATAAAATAAATCCGTTTGCCATCATTGCTCCAGGAAGGAGAGGAAGGGGAGCTGCCCATCCAGCGGGGATCCCGCATGATTTTTTCCACTGTTAAAGGAGAAAGTCCTGTTTGTGCCCCGGCAACATACACGAGGAACAGGAAACAGATAAGACCCGTTTTTTTCATATCCCGTATTTTCCATAAATATATTATAGAATGCGCATTACAGGGTATTCAAGGATAAAATCTGGATAAAAGGGTTCAGTTGTTGGATGCCCCGCTTTCAATCCAGCAAAGAATCGAATTTTTCTGGCTGTTACTGAGTGTGCTGTTTTGGGGCATTGCCCCTGAGGAAACCGCTGTGCGGATACTGTTCCTCGAATTAAATACAGCCTGATAACTCGTCAATGCCCCGGGGCCATTTACACTTCCGCTACCATGACAGGCAGTTGTGGTGGCACAGGACGATTGAATGACCGGATTGATATCTGCAACAAACGATTTATTGGTAACGGTGGAACAATCCAATGCTCCTCCTCCTGTATTCGGACTGCCCTCATTTTCTTTACTGCAGGCATTCAACGCGGATACACTGAGACTAACAGCTATAAAAAAATACAGGTTTTTCATTTTCTTTCTGGTTTATTGATATAAACGTTCATCGGAAAGATAGGTTGCCTGTTCCTGGTCTAAAAAGAAAAAAGCACAGGGGTCTTTACTTAGATTAGACCCGTGATAGTCGTTTCGGAAACCGTAAACACAACTATATTAGTTCACCCACATGCCGGTGAATATTCCGGGAAAGGGTTTCTGTAGGTACATCATTGGCATCCCCGCCAAAGGGGTCTTCGATTTCTTCCGCAATCAGTTCAAGACTGGCCAGGACATAAAAAACAAAGGCGGTTACCGGGATGGCGTAAAAACCAAGCTGGAAAACAAATCCAAAAGGAAGGGTCATTACATAGAAGAAAATGAATTTCTTAATAAATACACTGTAGGAAAACGGGATAGGTGTATTCTTGATCCGTTCGCAGGCACCGCAAATGTCCGTGAAGGATTGTAATTCTGCGTTGATAAAAAGCAACTGTTCTGCTGTAAATACGCCATCCCTGTATAATTGCTGTACCTGCCGGTGCATCAACAGTGCCACCTGGTTAGGTACATGCTTTTCCCAGTCTATACCCTGGAAAACATGCCGGTTTTCCTCATCTTCAAATAACTCCATCCGGGTTTGTTCCTTATGCAGATGGTGATGTAATGCAACCGCAAATGCGGAAATTGATTTCCGGAAGAAGTCCCGGTTCTTACGATCATCCAATGGCAGGATTGTTTCCAGCTTCATGGCCATGTTCCGGCTGTTGTTGACAAGCGCTCCCCATAGTTTACGGCCTTCCCACCAGCGATCATATGCAGTATTGGTTCGGAATACCAGCAGCATTGAAATGGCAAAGCCCAGGAGGGTATGCATGACCGGTATATTCCGGAGATAATGTTTCTCCGGCAGCTGCCAATAATAAATCTCCAGCCATGCGACTGCCCCCGTATAAAGACTGATCCCGATGATCAACGGCAACAACTGCCTGAATGTATCGGCTTTGTGAAAACGGATAATAAATGTGAACCAGTCACGTGGGTTATAGGAGATCATGCTTCGATTTATGTCAAAATTACGGTCGTCCAGGCATTCAGTTGCATACAAGTTCTGCTAATTATGGGATAAAAAAAGCTGTCCCGTTCGGGACAGCTTTAAATATAATCACGCTGTTTTTTATTGTTTCTTTTTCGGTGTCACCTTTGTAGCGGGCTTTGCCGGTTTCCGCTCTCCTTTTAAAGTGGAAGCGAGTTTAATGGCGTCATACGCATTGATGATGCCTCCGGTTTTACTGATTTCCTGCATATCCGTTTCCTTATCTGTACCCGGATTATTTACTTTTTCGGCCGGTTTTTTTGCTGATTTTTCAATCACCATTTTAACCTGGCGGGCGCTGAGCGCTGGATAATATTCCATGATAAAGGCAGCCAGACCTGCTACTACGGGAGAAGCCATACTGGTTCCCTGGAGGTTCTGGTAGGTGTCTCCACCCGGTACCGTTGAATAGATTTTTACCCCCGGAGCAAATACATCCACTTCTTTTTTTCCATAATTAGAGAAATTGGCTGTAAGTCCGCCAGCCTGCGGATCTCCACTGGCACCAACGGTGATCCAGTTGTTCGGACGGGTACCATCGAGCAGGAGGGGAGTAGGATAATTAAAAGAAGAATCAAGATTTTTAGCATCATTACCGGCGGCATGAACCAGCAATACTCCTTTTGCTTCGGCATATTTTACTGCTTCATCCACCCATTTTTTCTGCGGAGAGAAGCTTTTACCAAAACTCATATTGATCACCCTTGCCCCATTATCCACGGCATAACGGATCGCCAGGGCAATATCTTTATCATGTTCATCTCCATCCGGTACGGCCCTTAAAGACATGATACGTACATTGTCGGCAATGCCATCCATGCCCTTTCCGTTTTTCCGGGAAGCGGCAATAATGCCGGAAACGTGGGTACCGTGGAGGGCTGATTTATTACTGACCATAACATTATTGTTGCCATAAAACCGGTCGTTTAAATCCTCGTAATTGTCTTTTACCACATCATTGCGGTAGGAGGGGGGCGGCGTGTTGGCCGCATTGGCTTTCGCTTCTTCGCCTTCCACAAACGCACCGAATCCTTCGAGAAATTCCGTATTGGTTGTTTCCAGTGCATCATTGGAGGACATCAGGCCGAAGATCAGGTTCCTGGCTTTTTTCACCGCATTGTCATCTGACTTTAAACTGTCCAGTTCCTTCCCGGTATAGCTGTCTTTTCCTATTGCTTTACGGATCACACTGTCAGCTTTAACAAAATTGTTATACGCCCTCCGCATCACCAGAATTTCCAGTCCGCTTTGCTTGTTATCACCGACCACTTCTTTCTGGGCTCTCTTCCATTCGGCAAATTCTATTGCTTCTTCGGGACTCAGTTTTTCCGGATCTACGTCCTTTCCTTCATACTTTGTTCTGAAACCATGATACACACGGGCTGCTTCGTAGGAATCTTTTTCCACGTTCTGTCCGTCCCGGCCACCCAGAAAATTCCAGCCATGCATATCATCCACATAGCCGTTTTTATCATCGTCAATCCCATTGCCGGGTATTTCTTTTGTGTTAGTCCATAATATGGCTTTCAGGTCTTCATGCAGGGTATCGATACCGGAATCAATTACCGCCACAATCACAGTGTTGCTTTTCAGTTTTTTTGTTTTGACAAACTGGTAAGCTTTATCGGTACTTATTCCATAATAACCATTGGCTGTTTTATCCAGCATATGCCAGCCTTTAGGAATTTCACTGTTTTGCGCCCTGAGCGCAACGACAAGGATTAAACCGGTAAAGAGCAGGCAGGTACGTTTTACTACTAATGACATGTATCAGATTTTATATTACAAATTTGGTAAAGGCGTAAAAATAATGATTACCATTCATACATTTTACATAAATAAAGCCCCGGAAACCCGGGGCTTTAGCATTTTATTCACGGATGGCAATCAGTAACTCAGTTTCAGTTCCACACGGCGATTCTGGGCAATTTCAGCAGGTGTTTTCCCTTTACTGACGGGTTGTGTCGGTCCGAAACCCTTAGCAGTCAGCCTGTCAGCACTGATTCCTTTCTTTATAAGATAAGCTTTTACATTATCGGCCCGCTGTTGGGATAAACGCATGTTGGCATCAAAATAGCCATTATTGGCCGTATGTCCTTCAATCAAAAGTTTAATATCCGGGTTGGCCTGCAGGATGCCGGCCACCTCGTCTAAAACCTTCAGTGAGTTGGGGAGCAGGGTGGCTTCCGCCTGTTTGAACTGAATCCGCTTGGCGGCATAGTTTACTTTTTCCACGATCTCTTTCTTCACTTTAACTTCTTCGGGTGGGCAACCATTAAGCTGGCGCGTACCTTTTATTTCCGGACATTTATCTTCTTCATTATTCACCCCATCCCCATCTGTGTCCGGAATCGGGCAGCCTGCATAACGGATCACGCCAAATTCGGCAGGGCATTTATCATTTTCATCATTAATGCCATCTTTATCCGTATCTGGTACCGGGCAACCATTGTATTTAACCAGGCCGGCCACATCCGGACATTTGTCGTTTTTATCAGCAATGCCATCAGCGTCTTTATCCGGACAGCCGTTGGTAGCTGCTGTTCCGGCTTCATCCGGACAACTATCCTTATCGTCTTCAATACCGTCCTTATCCTTGTCTTTTACTTTCTTTTCAATTTTTTCTGTCTTACCCAGAAAGACACCGATTGTACCACCAATGGTCTGGTAGCGGAAGGTGCCGGTGTAAGATGGGGACTCATAAAAATCATTTAACCCTTTGCTGTAATTGGCTGTAATAAAGAAGCCCTTGAATTCAACACCCATCAGTCCGTTTACCCCATAATTATAAGTCCGGTACTGTCCCTGCTGGTTCCCTACTGACAGATCATTATTCTCTTCCGAGTCCACCACGCCAGTATTCTGTTCAGTACGGGAGGTTTCCTTTCCATTATAAAAAAAGGATCCATAGGGGCCGCCACCAATCACGAATTTGGTTTTTTTACCAAATTTCAACACCAGGTTCAGGGGTATATCAATATAATTGATATACTGTGTATTTTCCTGACGGATCATTGTTCCTACCGGGGGATCAAATGTCTGGGCATATTTACGACCCTTATTGTAATAGATGACTCCCGGCTGAAAAAAGAGTTTTGATTTTGGGGAGAACGCTATATCAGCCAAAAATCCGGTATGGAAACCGATCCGGCCGGTATAGTTATTCTTAATATCATTCCAGTTGGGCAGATTGTTTTCCTCTGTTACGGTGGCCTGGTGTCCGCCAGCTACAATAGCTACTCTTACCTGGGCGGCAGAAATAAGCCCGCAACCAAGCAGGATAAAGAGGAATGCTGTAATCTTTCTCATAGGCGTTGATTGTCGCATAATTGGGTTTGAATACAAAAGTCTACAAAAAAACCGGTATATCATAATATGCCGGTTTTCAATGTTTTCAACAGCTGTGGAGATCTTGCTACAAGTCAAACCGGATCCCTTGTGCCAGGGGCAGGGATGTACTGTAATTGATTGTGTTTGTTTGCCGCCGCATATAGGCTTTCCACGCATCACTGCCACTTTCCCGTCCACCTCCGGTTTCCTTTTCGCCGCCAAATGCCCCGCCGATTTCAGCCCCGCTGGTGCCGATATTGACATTGGCAATTCCGCAGTCGCTGCCCGACTGTGAAAGGAATTGCTCTGCCTCCCGCATGTTCAGGGTCATGATGGAAGAGGAGAGTCCCTGGGGCACTTCATTCTGTATTGCAATGGCCTCTTCAATGGTTTTGTATTTCAATAGGTAAAGGATCGGGGCAAAAGTTTCGTGTTGAACTATCTGGTAGCCGGGTTCAGCTTCTGCAATACAAGGTTTCACATAGCAGCCGCTTTCATAACCGGGCCCTTCAAGTACTGCGCCTTCCACCACAAAATGACCGCCCTCTTTTTTACAAGCCTCTATCGAGGCCAGGTACATTCGTACTGCGTCTTTATCAATTAATGGTCCAACATGGTTTTGCTGGTCAAGCGGATCTCCGATTTTCAGCTGGCCGTAAGCGGCCACCAGTTTGTTTTTGACCGTTTCATAAACGTCCTCCTGGATAATCAGCCGGCGGGTAGTGGTACATCGCTGACCGGCAGTACCCACCGCTCCGAATAAAGCACCCAGAATGGCAATATCAAGATCCGCTTCTTTAGAAATAATAATGGCATTGTTGCCGCCCAGTTCCAGTAAGGATCGGCCTAATCTGGCAGCTACCGTTGTGCCAACCGCTTTACCCATCCGGGTGGATCCCGTGGCAGAGATCAGCGGTACACGGGTATCTGCCGCCATCCATTCCCCGATTTCACGACCGCCAACTATAAGTCCGGAAACGCCTTCCGGGATATTATTCTTCCTGAAAACATCAGCCACAATATGCTGACAGGCAAGGGCACAAAGCGGAACTTTTTCAGAAGGTTTCCATACGCATACATCCCCGCATACCCAGGCCAGCATGGTGTTCCAGCTCCAAACGGCTACCGGAAAATTAAAGGCGGAAATAATACCGACAATCCCCAACGGATGGTATTGCTCATACATCCGGTGCGCTGGCCTTTCACTGTGCATGGTTAACCCATGTAATTGCCTGGAGAGACCAACGGCAAAATCGCAGATATCGATCATTTCCTGTACTTCCCCGTATCCTTCCTGCAGACTCTTGCCCATTTCATACGAAACCAGTTTTCCCAATGGTTCTTTATGTTCACGAATGGCATCGCCAATCTGACGCACAATTTCCCCTCTTTTAGGGGCCGGTACCAGCCGCCAAACTTTGAATGCTTCTTCCGCCTGTTTTATTACGGTTTCATAACCATCTTTATCGGCAGCTGTCACCGAGGCAATTTTTTTTCCATCAACCGGAGAGTACGAATCAATCGTTTCGCCTGCGGAACTGATCCATTGGGTACCGGTACTTACACCAGGGTTCGTTGTTCCGATCTGTGAGGCTTTCAAAAATTCCATATGCATGTTTTAAGAATCACAAAGCTATTTCAATTCCGCCTGATAACCATCGGCCGGGCATTTGTGCGCCAAGTAAATCACTGTAAGCGCTATTGAATAAATTATCAGCCTGCAAAAAAATACGGGCTTTTACCGGGATAAACTGCCAGCCGGCTTTTAAATTCATCAGGAAAAAGGAGGGGGAGAGTTTTGCATTTAACGGGGTGGATAACTGTTCCGCCCGTTCTTTATACAAACCGGTCATAGAGAAGCCGAATCGTTTTATGGTCCATGCAATGGAATAATTCAGCAAAAACCGGGCATGGGAAGAGATATATAAAGATGGTACAGGGTCATCATTGACCGATTTCAGCCAGGTAAGCCCCATCATGGCCAACAGCTGACTGTGCGGGCCTGTTTTTTCATTATACATAATATCGAGTTCCAGGCCGCTGGTATGAATGTATTCCACATTTTTCGCCAATGCATAGCTCCCCGAAGGAACCAGGTTATCTTTCCTTGGCATATCGGCATAGGCCGTATTCGCCCAGTCAATCAGGTCCTGGTGATCCCTGTAAAAAACACCTGTGCTGATCCGGAAACGGGATGAAAAATTATAATCAAGCCCCATTTCCACATTCCAGGCTTTTTCTGCTTTTAATCCCGGATTACCGATACGTCCGCTGGTCACTAAGCTTTTATTATAATTATTAAACCGTTCTGTAAAATCCGCGTCCCGGAAAGATTTCCCGGCTGATCCGCGTACGGTAAATTTATCCAGGTTCAGTGCCATATTCAGTTGTGGCACGAGTACCCATCCATAACTTTCATCCCAATCGAGCCGCAGGCTTTCGTTGATATACCATTTTTTACCCGGGTGATGGCGGAGAATGCCATATACGGCCCCATGCCATAATGAATGTTCACCCCGGTCATTGGATTTTATAAACTTCAGTGAATTTTGTGCACCGACCGTAAACCCGTTTTGGGCATCGATTTGTCCGGTAAAATAAACCTGGCTGGCATAAAATCCTGCCCGGTTATCATTGGGTACTGCCGCCGGACGAAACCAGTACTGATCCCGCAGTTTTTTATAGACAGCATCTATTTGCAGCTGACCTTTCAGGTATTTTTTTTGCAACGCGGCCTGTATCCAGGCACTGTTTACTTTTTCATTGGCCGTGTCGCTCGTAAAACTGGTATAAAAATTCTGCGCATTGAATTTTCTGAAATCGGCTGCCGTACGGATACTGAGCCGCCAGTTTGCAGCCAGTTGACGTGTAAAAGAAAGATTGGCCGTATGCAGGTTAAAAAATCCTTTTGTACCGCGAAGGACCTGGCCGTTGCTGTTATTACTGAATAGCCCACCGCTGATACTGTTTTGGCTTTTAGTCAGGCGTCCGTATAAATCTGTATTGAGGAGACCGAATTCTCCGGCCACCAATCTTCCCCGGAATTCATTACTGTATTTTTTCCCTGCAAATGTTTTGCTGATAATATTCACAACACCACCTACTGCTTCTGAACCCCAGACGGCAGCAGCTGCACCTTTTAGGATTTCCACCCGTTCAATATCGGCAGGGTGTATGGGGATATACAGATTAAAATGTCCGGTCAGCGGATCATTCAGTTTCATGCCATCAATAATCACGAGTACCTGTTGAAAAGTCCCGCCCCGGATAGTGATATCGGCCTGTGCTCCCTGCGGACCACGTTGCTGTACTTCAATACCTGGCAGGTAACGTAACAGGTCATCCACTGACTGAACCGGCAACGCGTTAAAAGCAGCTCCGTTAATGGACACGATATTCCGGCCGCTTTCTTTCTGTTGCTGAGCCGACTGAGTGGCGGTTACAACTACATTACTAAGCAGGAGGGTGGAGTCCTGGGCTGAGGCAAGACCTGTGATAAGAAGGAAAAAGCTGAATAATCCGGTACGGAGGGTGCTCATTGGTTGGTTTTGCGCAAAATTAAGCCGACCGGTTATCTGTCCGGTGAAAAAAATGACGTTTGACAAACGCACTACAATTCGTCAGTATTGTTCCTGTTTATTGGGGAAATCTCCGGATTTCACATCGCGGATATATTGCTGTACGGCACTGGTTGCCTGTTCGGCTATATTCAGGTACTGCCGGAGAAACCGGGGTTTGAATTCCGTGTTGATTCCCAGCATATCGTGCATAACCAATACCTGGCCGTCACAGCCGTTACCCGCACCAATACCAATGGTGGGTATGGTCAGACCTGCTGAAACGGTTGCTGCCAGTTCCGCCGGTATTTTTTCCAATACGAGGGCAAAACAGCCGGCTTCCTGCAGTGCCTGGGCATCCTGACTGAGTATGCCGGCTTCCTTTTCTTCTCTGGCCCGTACTTCGTAAGTACCGAATTTATAAATGGATTGCGGCATCAGCCCGAGATGTCCCATTACGGGTATCCCGGCGGATACTATTTTTTTTATCGAATCGGTGACTTCAGCTCCGCCTTCCAGTTTGACTGCATGTGCACCGGTTTCTTTCATGATCCGGATTGCTGAGGCAAGCGCGATTTCAGAATTGGACTGGTAAGAACCGAACGGGAGGTCTACCACGACAAAACATCTTTCAATACCACGGATCACCGAAGACGCATGATAAATCATCTGGTCAAGGGTTACCGGCAGGGTGGTTTCATGTCCGGCCATTACGTTGGATGCCGAATCGCCTACCAGAATGACATCAATCCCTGCGCCATCTATAATACGGGCAAACGAATAATCGTAGGCGGTCAGCATGGAAATTTTCTCACCAGCGGCCTTCATCTTCTGCAGCGTATGCGTGGTAACACGCTTTACTTCTTTTTTCACGGATGACATACGGGTAAATTAAATTGAATAAAGATTATACTTCTATTTCACGAAGCCTGATTTCTTCGTACAGGTTTTGAATCAACCCGTCTGCCAGCCCGATTTTAGGAACATAGATTTCTTCTGCATCAGCCCATCGCATGATATTTATATAAATCAATAATGCCGGCACTATCACATCGGCCCGGTCTTCCCGGAGCTTATGCAGGCTGATCCGCTGGAAGAGGGTCAGGTTGCTGAATTCTTTGTAGTAATCCCGGAGCAGGTCCAGGTGAAGGGGCTTCCCGTCTTTCTTTTTTGACAGGGAGAAGACTTTATTGATATTGCCACCGGTTCCGATCGCCGTGACATGGTGATACCCTTTTGTTTTTGTCCGGATATATTCCTTGAGTTCATCCCAGGTGGATTCGGTCACCTGGTTTTTCAGCATCCGGATTGTACCGATATTGAATGATTTTTTGAAGATCAGTTTACCATCGCTGAAGAAAGTAAGCTCCGTGCTGCCGCCCCCCACATCAATATAGAGATAGGATTCATCGTTGGCCATATTTTCCGCCACATGATTTTCGTAAATAAGGGAGGCTTCCTGGTCCCCGCTGATGATCTCGATGTCGAGACCGGTTTCTGCCTTTACCTGTTTGATGATGGCGGGTCCGTTTGTGGCATCCCGCATGGCGGATGTGGCGCAGGCTTTGAAATGCTTTACTTCATACACGTCAAGGAGCAGCCGGTATGATTTGATGGTTTTTATGATTTTTTCGACCTTACCGGCAGAAATTTCCCCTTTATCGAAGACATCAAAACCGAGCCGGAGGGGTACCCGGACCAGCATGGTTTTTATAAATTCAGTATTCCCTTGCGGGCCATCTGTCACTTCTGTGATCAACAGCCTTGCTGCGTTACTCCCGATATCAATGGCGGCCAGTCTCAATTTGGGTCAGTGTTTTTTTATGCAGGAATTTATATGTTTCCACCTGCGACCGTACTTTCTTTTTTTCGGTTCTTATATAATCATTGCTGAGTTCATTATCCAGCCGTCTCGCTTTCACATTATCGCCCAGCTGGATATTCAGGATGTCGATCAGTTCCTGTTTTAATTCCGGATGCCAGACCGGGCAGGTGGCTTCCACGCGATGTTCCAGGTTCCGTAACATCCAGTCGGCCGAAGATAGGTAAACTTTCTGTTTACCTTTATTGTGAAATACCCACACCCGTGCATGTTCGAGGTATTCATCCACAATACTGATGGCACGGATCGGAGACAGGTATTTCTTGTTTTCCGAATACAAACAGAAAATACCCCGGACTATGAGCCGTATCTCCACACCGGCTTTTGCCGCATCTTCCAGTTTGGCGATCAGTACTTCATCCGACAGCGAATTCATTTTTAAAATAATGGATGCTGGTTTCTTTTTCCGTGCCTGTTTGATCTCCTCCTCTATAAGTCGGAGCATTTCCTTTTTAACGAAATGCGGGCTGGGCAGTACATAGCGGCAATCCTTGAGAAAATGAAGCCCCGTTTTGGGTTGTTCCAGGAAATGAAAGATGCGGTTCACATCGCCCATGATCTTCGGGTTGGATGTAAGCAGGCAATGATCGGCATAAATCCGGGCCGTTTTCTCATTGAGGTTACCGGTACTTACAAAACCGTATTGAAGTATTGTATTGGTTTTTGTCCGTTTACGGATCAGGCAGAGTTTGGAATGCACTTTCAGATGTGGTATTTCCACCAGCACACGGGCACCTTCTTCCTCCAGCCTGTTCTTCCATTCTATATTCGCTTCTTCTTCAAACCGGGCTCTCAGTTCGATCATGACTATTACTTCTTTCCCATTCCTGACAGCATTGATCAGGGCATTGATGATTTTGGACTGGGAAGCAAGCCGGTAGCAGGTGATTTTGATGGTGGTCACTTCCGGATCAAAGGCAGCTTCCCGCAGCAGATCGATCAGCGGGGTAAATGAGTGGTACGGGAAGTGCAGCAGGATATCTTTTTCCTGGATCAGGTCCGACACCCGCCGTTCGGTCATCAGCGGGTGATCAAATGGCTTATTTCGTTTCCGTTTCTCGCTGAATACGTCGTCCGGAAAATCCATGAAATGCCTGAAATTATGAATCCGGCCTCCGGGTATCAGGTTGTCTTTTTTCGACAGATTGAGCCGGCGTACCAGGTATTCCAGCAAACCCGGGTCCATTTCACGGTCATATACAAAGCGGACCGGTTTTCCTTTCCGCCTGTTCTTGACCCCTTTTTCTATTTTCTGTATAATATTAGTGGAGAGATCATCATCAATATCAATTTCCGCATCCCGGGTTACTTTAAAGATATGAGATTGGTAATGGTCATACCCGAAATAGGAGAAAATATCGGGGAGGTTATAGCGGATCACGTCTTCCAGCAGAATGATATGTTTTTCCTCATTGCCGGAAGGCAATATCTTAAACCGGCCATGTACCCGGCTCGGTATCTCTATCAGTGCATATTTTTTATGAAATGCACTTTCCTTTTTCCACATCACCACGGCCAGGAAAATGGATTTATCCCTCAGCATGGGAAATACCGGGATATTCTCAATCATCAGGGGAATGATATCCGAACTGACTTCTTCTTCATAATAGGTACGGACCAGCTCCTGTTGTTCGGCGTTCAGTTCTTTTTCATTGCGCAGGAAAATTTTCTGCTTGTTCAGTTCGGCCAGGCATTCTTCCCATATCCGGTTAAATTCCCCCTGCTGATTCAATACCGTCATCTGGATCTCATCAATAATCTGTTGCGGGTTATTTTCCAGGTGCATCCGGGCTTTTGAACCAAACTGGATCATCCGTTTCAGGGTAGCTACCCGGACCCGGAAAAATTCATCCAGGTTATTAGAAAAAATGCCGAGGAAACGGATACGCTCGCGGAGCGGAACGGAGTTGTCGGCCGCTTCCTGAAGAACACGGGCATTAAACGACAACCAACTGATATCACGGGCAATGGTTTTGTGCTTTGGACTTTCCGACATAAATGAAATTGATAGGGGCTGACAAGATTATAAAATTACCAAAGCCGGCTTCAATTCTATGTTAAGTTTTCAGGAGCATCCGGGTTTTTATCCTTTCATTTTTTCAATCAGGGCCGTGGTGGAATAGCCTTCTAGAATCGGATTGATCACCACTTTGCCGCCTGCGGCAATCACTTCACGCCCTCCTGCCACCTGTTCGGGTGTATAATCCCCGCCTTTTACAATCACATCCGGAAGGATGGTGGTGATCAGTTCCAGCGGGGTATCTTCTTCAAACAAAACCACCGCATCCACCATCAGGAGGGAGGCCAGCAGAATGGCTCTTGCCTCCTGGTTATTGACCGGACGGCTGTCGCCCTTCAATCGCTTAACCGACGCATCTGCATTTAGTCCCACCACCAGGTATTCACCTTCACGGGCGGCTTCGGATAGGGAAAAAATATGACCGGGGTGAAGCAAATCAAATACCCCGTTGGTAAAAGCTACTTTCTGCCCAAGTGCTTTCCACTGTGCCACCTGCTGACGGGCCTGTTCACGACTGATTATTTTCTGCGGTATTAAGTCAGCCCTTTTCATATATATCTTTTTTATTAAAATAGGGCAGGGCCCCGAAACTGAGTATGCCCCCCAACAGGATTACAGCGGTCTGTGCCAGCCATAATATCCAGCCAAAAGCAAGGGCAATGGTATATTGCAGACCATACAGCTGCATGGTTTTCTCTATCAGGTAGGCATAAGCGCCAATGCCTCCCGGGGAAGCGATCATGCCAATACTGCCGGCTGACAAAATAGTAAATGCTTCCTTTATTCCATAAATTTCCGTTTCCCGGAAAGCCATAAACCCAATATAACCACCTGCCAGGTAGAAACTCCAGAGCAGAACGGTATAAAAAAGAAACAATCCTCTTTTCTTCAGGTGGCGGATTGAGCTGACCCCCTGCATTACACTCCGGTAAATTTTTAGAAAAAGGGAGAGCAGGTCTTTTAACTTTTTCCGACGGATCAGCATCCATAGACCGGTCAGCAGCAGCAAAGCGGCGAGTATCAGGGAGGAAACCAGCAGGGTGGAGATTTTTTTATCTGGTGCCGCTTCCGGACCATTAAAAAAAGCATCCAATATCTGGCTATATAACTGGGGTTGCAGTAGTATAGTAATTCCGAATACCACCAACAGGGTGAGGGCATCAATCAGGCGTTCCAGAATAATGGTACCGATCAGTTTATCGGCTGGTATCTTTTCGTACCGTGATAAGACCGTGCATTTGACAATTTCTCCCAGCCTTGGAACGCCCATATTTACCAGGTAGCCGATCATCACGGCAAAAAAGGAATTCGCCGTGGATGGTTTGTATCCCATGGGTTCTATCAGTAACCGCCAGCGGATGGCCCTGATCCAGTGGCTCCCGATCAGGATCAGGAAAACAGGGATTGCCAGCCAGTGACGGGCTTCCCGGAAAGCGGTTTTGATCTGATCCGTATTTTCCTTATTCAGGTTTTTCAGGGAAAGCCAGGCAAAGAATATACCCAGGCCAAGAAAAAAAAGGTACTGAAATATGGTCCGGAGATTTTTCTTCATCTGGCCCGAAAGTAATCCGATGAACGCGAAAAACAAAACTCTGTAAAGGAAGCTTGCGTTAATTCAGGGGCAGATTATCAATTAACCGGACACCGCCGAGAAAGGTAGCCACCAATGCCACCAGTTTTTGCGAGCCATCCCAGGTGCTAACAGGCTGAAGGGAGGCTGCATCGGCCACTACCAGATAATCCGTCCGGAAACCTTCCTGTTCTAACTGATCACTGGCCGTTTGAAGTAACGCATCCAGACTGCCGGTGTGCAGCTGTTGTTTCAGGTAGGAGAGGGTGCGGAAAATGGATGCCGCTTTTTTTCTGTCTGAATCATTCAACCGTCTGTTCCGGCTGCTCATCGCCAGACCATCCGTTTCACGAAGGGTAGGACAAATATGAAGCTTAACAGTTTCCTTAAAACCGGTTTGTTGCATCAGCCGGTCAATCACCATACATTGTTGGTAATCCTTTTGTCCCAGGAACAGGTCATGCGGGTTAACCTGAGCGAGTAACTGGTGTACCACCTGGCATACCCCCTGAAAATGTCCGGGCCTGAATTTCCCTTCCAGCAGGGTTTCCATATCTCCGAGGTCGTACTCAGGCTTCCCCATAATCCCTTCGGGGTACATTTCGCTGACTGCCGGTAAAAAAAGAAGGTCACATCCGGCCGTTAAAAGCAGGGCAATATCCTTATCGGTGGTAATGGGGTATTTTTCAAAATCTGCGGGATCATTGAACTGCGTAGGGTTTACAAAAATGCTGCATATAGTCAGATCGGTCGCCGCTTTTGATAAACGGACCAATGATAAATGACCTTCATGCAAGGCTCCCATAGTAGGCACAAAACCTATTTTTTTACCCAAAATTCGTTGATTATCAAGGTGTTTAATGAGGTCATTTGTTTTTTTAAATAAAATCATATGACAGTAGTCTTTGAGGTATAACGGGCTTTAAAAAATTAAATTCGGTGTAAAATAGTTACCTTTGCACGCCTTTAGGCGATTGTACGGTGAAGAAAACGGGTGTATTTCCCGCCTTACGCTGTACCAAAAAAGGACGCACATGTCAGCAAAGAAAAGAATTTTATTTATCGCGAACGAAATGTCACCCTACCTGGAGTTGACTGAGTTTTCAGAAATCGTGAATAAGCTCGCGATCAAAGCAAATGACAACAACTTTGAGGTCCGTTGTATAATGCCCCGGTTTGGCATCATCAACGAACGCCGTCACCGGCTCCATGAGGTAGTCCGCTTATCGGGTATCAACGTGTCGGTAGACAATGATGATATGCCGCTCCAGATCAAAGTGGCCTCCCTGCCCAGTGCCCGGCTACAGGTCTATTTCCTGGATAATGAAGAGCTTTTCAAGCGGAAGTTTGTTTTCCATGACGAGCAGGAAAAATGGTATGAAGACAATGACCTGCGTACGGTGTTTTTCTGTAAGGGAGCCCTCGAAACAGTAAAAAAGTTTGGCTGGCCCCCGGATATTATTCATTGCAGTGGCTGGATGACCGGACTGATACCGGCTTACCTGAAAACGGTGTATAAGAAAGAGCCGGTTTTTGCACATAGTAAAATTGTGTATACGATCGGACAAAACACGTTTAAGGAAAAACTGGGAAGCGGACTGGTTAAAAAAGCCCTGATTCATGCCAGCCTCAAGGAAAAAGACCTGGAATTGTATAAAGAAGGTACAAATACGGCCATGCAACGTGGAGGTGCCAGTTTTTCAGACGCCATCACATTCGGAGCAGACAAGATCGACAAAAAACTGACTGAAGAATTTACCAAGGTGAGAGGGAAGAAAACCCTTCCTTACAATCCTGAAGGAGATTTAACAGACTATTTACAACTCTATAGCGACCTTGCAGGCAAATAAAAATCACTAACCCCGATTATAAAATTTCTTTGTGAAGTATACAAAAAACGCTTTCCCGGTTATAGCAATCGTACTCGCGGTTGCTATTCTGTTTCCGGCCTGCCGAAAGATCAATGATTCCACCACACTGGGCAGCGGACTGATTCCTCCGATCGACAATATCAACACTTTTGAAACCTTTCTTGATATCGAATCCGATAACCTGCTGTATAATGACACAAACAAAGTGTATTATGCTGATCTTCATGCACTTGGGTATATCAGTGGGGATACTGAATTTGGTACTACAAAGGGTGAATCTTACTTTAATATCAGTTATTCCAATTACCTGATCAATCCGTTTTATAATAAGGATTCTGTAATTGCAATTGATTCCGTTATTCTTTCATTAGGATATGACAGCTATTACGGGGATACCAGCAGTGTACAGACTGTCCGTGTATATGAATTGGCCCAGACTTCCGGATTCAATGATACCACTTTATATAAGTATAATCAGGCTGATTTTCTGAC
>CAUJFR010000172.1 GCA_963169885.1 Bacteroidota bacterium | reverse complement strand
TCTGGGGTGAGTAAGTCGTTTAACGGGTAATAGATTTCTCCCGCAAATTTAAAGAATTACCGGTCTGTCCCGAAATTTTTCCCCGGCATCCTTTTGTACCACATTGACAATCAAAAGGTTCCATATGCTCGTCCAGAAAATTAGCATAATCAAGGGTGAGTTCCTGTCCTTTAGATATGTCGCATATAGCTAATACGTTTAACCCGTCGAATTCGGTGTTAGGTGTACAACAATGGTTCTGGGGCGCCCATTCAGAAGGGTCATCATCCCATAAAATAAAGACCTCATCACTGATGGGGTAGGCATACCGGCGAAAATGCAATTTTTCGTCCTCATTCCAATGCTTCTCAACAAACCGCTTTGTAATAATCCGTTGAGCGCGGCCTTCCCCCTTGAAGATGACTTCCCCTTTCCGTATATCCCTGTTAGCGTAGATGCCATAACCGGCTATCGAATTCCCCTTCATAATAAAGGGCTTCAGTTTGCGCTGGTGGCGGGCAATCCCCTCATCAATCATATGCCGCAGGAATCCGGCCTGGCCGATTCCGTCAAATTTGATAATAAAATCCGCGGATCCTTCATAACCATCAATGTAGAAAACAGAACAGGTAAAATTGATTTCCAGGAAGTAGATCTCCTGTTTATCATTGACCCTGAAATCAAGGCGAGCATACCCCACTCCGTTAAATCCCTTAAATATTTTTTCTGTGGCCGCCCGCAACTCACGGTCAAGTGTCTCATCCGTACATGGCACATTACAATCCGGATGCAATTCCGATGTTTTCAGGGCATAGGTTTTAAATGATCGCCCCTGTGGGAAAAGGTACTCCACCGGACGAAAAACCGTGCAATTGTGTTCGTCGGCATTGGCAGCGACTAATACAGTAAACTCCCTGCCATTTATATACTCTTCTACCAACAGCGGACCATATTCATCCAATATGCTGATACATTTCTGTTGCAGTTCAATCTTATTATTGACCAGTGAACGTTCATCCACTCCAAGACTATCACCGGCTTTAGCCGGCTTTACAAATAGAGGAAAGGTTAAGTGCTTTACCGCTTCATCCACATCAGCCAGTTCATTGATCAGTACATACCCGGGTGTTTTGACCCCTTCACAATAGGCCAGGTATTTCATCAGTTCCTTGGGTGGATCATACAATTTAGTGGTGGGACCCGTGAAGGGCAGGTTCAGTAACTCAAGGGTATAAATCACATCTATACTCGGAACCTCCCACTCAAGATAGCCTTCGCAGAGGTTGACGAAAATATCATAGCCTTGTTTACTTAAATCTTTCAGCTGACTGTAGGTGGTAAGCTTATTAAGAAAAACCGTATGTACTTCATGTTCGGGAATCAGTACCGCTAAATCCCGGGGAGGATCATAATTCTTATAATCCACACCCGTGGTGGAATAGTCTGGTTGAAGTACACATACTTTCATGAATTGCTAAGGTAATAATCAGGGGAATACAAAACTTATTTCGCAGCGACGGCTTTCACTTTTTTAGTACGCTTTGCTTTAACAGCTACAGCCGCTTTTACCACACTCCGGCGGAGCGCGTCTTTCAGAATCGCTGCAATCACCTGTGTGAAGGAAACGCCGGATACTTTCAGGATAGCACCAATGGATGTATAGTTTTCATCTTCGCTCAATCCGCACTGGGCATTGGCTTCCAGCATATATAGTTTGCCGGTCTTTATATCCTGACGGATATCGATCCGGGTATAACCGCGACCACCGCAGGCAATATAAGCATCCATGCTTAGTTTCTTCAACTCCGCTGCAAGTGCAGGCTTTACGGATGTATATTCATAAAAATTGCCTTCTTCCGGCATGGGCGTTTCATCTTCATAAATTTCCCACAGCCGGTCAAAAGAAAGGAACTTCTCCGATTCGGGCAGGGAAGGATGAAAGACCCGCTCAACGGGTTCGTATACGATACAATGGTCCGGGTCATTGGCAGATCCGGTGATAAACGTCGTGTATTCGGGTCCGGTGATGAATTGTTCTACAAATAAACCATCGGCCAGCAGGTTCCAGCCGCGATAGCCTTTTTTAATCTCTTCCACTCTTTCAGCCAGTTCTTCCTCGGAGTTCACCACATTTTTTACAGAAACACCCATACTTCCACCGGAAACGGCGGGTTTAATGATCAGCGGGATACCCACCCTTTTGCAGATTCCTTTAACAGAACCCTTCTTCTCCGTAATAACTCTCCAATTGGCAGTAGCGACCCCAGCCTTATCAAAGGCCTTTTTCATGGGGATCTTAGACGTTGTGATATCGTAAAAATGAGCATCAGAGCCAGTATAGATCAGACCATTCTTTTCGATTTCGTGAATAACTGATACGCCCGGTGTGCCGTTTACTTCATCACCATCGCAGAGATTTAATACTAAAGGTGTCTTGCCGGGTGAGTTAACTTTGATTTTGGCTATAATAGTCCTGAAATTCTCCATGGTCACAGGTTGCCATTTCCACTCCACATCCAACTCCTCGAAAACCCTGGTATATTCCTTAATGCTTTGGGTAAAATCGTAATAGTATTGAATATTGGGGTCCTCGGACTCCAGGTGCGGGGCAAGTACCCATACGATGTAGGGTGCAAAAAGGGCGGATTCAGATTGCTTCATCGGCTCAGGCTACTTTTTTATCGGCTTTCTTAGCCAGGCGGGATTGAATAAAATCGGTAAACCGGTGTTGTGAAATATCTTCTTGCGAAAGATGGGCGGCGCCTCTTATTTCGCCCAGGCAACCGGGCTTACCACAATAACAATGGAAAGACTGTGTCATTTCCCATTCAGAAGAAGGATAAAAGAAAACAAACTCTGTTCCGGCCGGAATATCCTTTAATGCCACCAGGTGCATCATGGTGGTATCAAAAAACACATTGGGCTCACAACTATGATTGATATACTGAAGAAACTCAGGTTGCAGTGTGATATGTTTTCCCTCTGCAATCTGTACTGTTAAATAGGTTGGCTCTGCAGATATGGTTCCTGCTGAAAAATCAGCGATCACTTCGCCGGGCTGCCAGCTGCGCAGGGTAAAAAGGGCATTTTGACCACTGCTGATATGTTGCCGTACTTCGGCAATTACATGGTTACTGACTGGCCGGTAGCCAGGGGTTGAAGTAGAATCCATAAATGAGTTTGGTAAGTATTAGAATGAAGTTATAGATAAAGTTTAATCTGACAATTTCATTGAATTTAAATGTGAATAAAGGTTGAGTAACTGTACAGTATATAATATCACAGCTTACGCCTGATTGGGGCAACCCGGAAGATGTATTCAACCGTTTACAAACCGGTTTGTTATCTTTATCGGCTTGAGTTAACAATCAAATTAAACAACGCTGAACACCCGTTCGAACATATTAATTGCTTTATTGGTTTGTTATACAATAAGTTTGCATGCTCAATGCATCCAAACGATTACCAGCTTCCCGTACCAGGAAAGCTTTGAAACGAGTAATGGAGGTTGGACCACTGCAGGCAATAGTTCTACCTGGCAATGGGGTTCACCAGCAAAAACAGTTATCAACCGGGCTGGAGACGGAAACCGGTGCTGGGTGGCCGGGGGCTTGTCGAACGGAATGAATTATGGTTCCGGGGAACAGTCCTGGTTACAAAGCCCTTGCTTTGATTTCAGCAATATTCAATACCCTTTACTTACAATGAAACTGTTCTGGGAAACGGAACAGCAATGGGATGGCGCCTCCTTTCAGTATTCTTTGGATGAGGGTAACAGCTGGACCACCCTTGGTGCCGCCAATGAAAGACAGGATTGTTTTAATAAAAACTGGTTCAACACACCAGGGATAAACGGACTGAACGGGATGTCTGGTACCAGCGGAAGTACGCACGGTTGGACCGGTAATAACCTCGCTAATAATGGATCCTGCAGGGGCGGTAGCGGTAGCAAAACCTGGGTAGAGGTATCCAGAACGTTACAAGCCCTCGGCGGACAACCATCTGTTGTCTTCCGTTTTATCTTCGGCGCAGGCACCACCTGTAACAACTATGATGGATTCGGGGTGGACTCAGTGAATATCAGTGCCGCTCCTCCTAATGCAGCGGCATTTACTTTTACCTGCAATGCCAACCGTACTATTCAATTTACCAATACATCAGCGCTTTGTCCTACCAGTTTCCGCTGGGAATTTGATGACCCGCTTTCTTCTGGTAATAACACTTCCGGTCTGCCTAACCCAACCCATACCTATGCCTTTCCCGGTAACTACACCGTTACCCTGACAGTCGAAGGGCCGGGGAATCTGTATTCCACTACTACCAGGGATATATTAATCGTAGACGTGATTGTGGCCCAGGTAAAATCAGCGGCCTGTGAGACCAATACGGGTGGATCCCTTGTTGCTACTGTAAGAGGGGCTGGTACTACACCGGTAAGTTATTCCTGGAATACCAACCCGGTACAGAATAATCCGGTAGCCAGCAATCTCGGTATCGGAACTTATAATGTGATTATTACGGGTCAGGATATCTGCACAGCAACTGATAGCGGCGTGGTTACACTGGATTCTTCCTGCCGGGAACTGATTTTTCCTACAGGATTTACACCCAATGGTGATGGACTGAATGACCAATTCGGACCACAGGGAAGTGTTGCTGCAGCAAAATCATATAAATTGAACATTTACAACCGCTGGGGACAGTTAGTATTCAGCAGCAGGAATCCGCTTGAAAAATGGAATGGAAGTCCGGCCGGAAAAAAGGGAGAAACCTCAATGTTTACGTGGCTATGTGAATATCTATTACCCGGGCAGTCAAAATCTGTAAAAAAAGGAACGGTCCTGTTAATCCGCTGAGCTGATCCGGTCAAGACCTTTGGCAGCCAGTACCCATCTTATTTCAGCAAAACTGACATCTTCCCCTAACATTTGTTTTATTGGAGCCGTTGCATAACCATCTGCTTTGCTGATTGCCGATTCTATCTTATTATATTTCTCCGTGCTCATCAACGAAGCAACCGCAATATCACCTGAAGCTACAAACCTGGTCAGGTGTCCTTCAATAGTGGAAACGGCCAGCTTCCGCAGATCCGCTATTTCTTTAATTGGGTGTCCTTTCCTGAACAGATCAAAACTGGCCCGGTGTGAATCTCCTTTTTGAGGCGCAGTTGACTTACGGGGCTTACGTTCCCGCTTTTCATCTTTTGTATGTATCCGGGACTCCAGTTCATGTTCCTGACAATAATCCAGAATTATGTCAAGGAAGACCTGGCCGTATTGTTCTGTTCTGACAGCTCCCATCCCGCTGATCTTCCGCATTTCCTGCAGATCATGAGGCAGGTAAAGACACATTTCGCCAAGTGTGGTACCAGACGCTACCATATATACGGGCAGATCCTTCTGAGCGCAGAAGGCGTCGCGTTGTTTCTTTAGTGCATTGTATAAATCCGGATGGCTGCTGTTGTCCGGCACTGCAGAACTGAGACCGGCATAAACATTTACTGAATAATAGGGTAAAACAAAACTGCGGCGCCGTTGATGCCAGCTATCTGTATCCAGACTACCGTCGAACCCTTTATAGAGGTGAACCGCCAGGGATAATCCGGCAAATAAATCCTTTAGCAGCTCGTTCACTTCCTTTGCCTGTTGCCGGCTATCTGTTACCATCGCTGGCTTATTAATATGGGCGATGACCGATTCCGCCTCCTGGGCGAAATGACCGGTTGCCTTTTGGAGCCGTTCCAGCAGTACCGGATTTTCTTCCGGCAATACAGCCATTTGAAACTGTCCTTCAAGCCACTGGTGAAAGCGGCAGGAAGTATCATGTAGTGCACCTAGTTTAGCTACCAGTTCTTCGGTCCAGGACGTAGCCTCTTTTGTAAAACTTCCGGTATTCTC
>CAUJFR010000171.1 GCA_963169885.1 Bacteroidota bacterium | reverse complement strand
TCATACCTGAAATCCACAATACCGAGGGTACCCATATCATCAATATTCGGTGCCCGGAAACCGCTGCTGTAGGAAAGATATACAGACTGCGTTTTGCTGAGTTTATATAAAATGGCGGCATTATATACAAAGGCTGAAGGATTGATCCGTACATCACCAAGGGTCGTATCCTTAATCTTTGCGGTAAACTGATTGAATCGAATACCGGCATCCAGCAACCAGCGGCCAAGATTGAAATGATGAAGTGAATAGGCCGAATAATTGCCATAGACCGAACGATCCGGGTATAGTCCCCTTTTCTGATCAGCCACAGCCGTGGAGAGATTTATGTCTTCCCTGGTGCTGAAAATTTTATCCAGGTATACTTCGATACCTGAATTTGCGGACCAATGCCTGGTAAGCACCGAGTTAATATCAAGGGTCAGACCCGCAGTACGAACCCTGTCCCGCTCCTGTCGTAAAACCTGGCTGCCATTCTTTTGGTTATTTCTACCTTCTTTCCCTTCCTGCAATGAAACCGTTAGTTCAGTTTCCTTGAAAATCCGTGAACCATTGACTTTCCGGAGACGGGCATAACTGAATAACCGCCGCTGGGGATCCATTTCATTTAACTGAAAATTTTCCAGCCGCACTTTATGATAGACCGGCACATGCTGCTGTTGTAATAACTGGCTGACAAACTGAAGGGTTGTATTCTTCTGCAGGCTGAACTTCAGATTCAGGTCCAATCCCCATTCATCATATCCGGAAGGAGATTGTTTGCCCGTGGTATCTCCGCCGATCAGATCGCCAAAATCCTTCTTACTAATACCGGCTAGCAAGGCTACCTTCTTGTTAGCAAATGCAATTTCTCCCCGGCCGGTTTTTTCCATGCCTCCGGTCATATATTTCCCGGTCAGACGGCCGGTAAGTTTGTTTCCTGACAATGAAAATTCAGGTTCCTTCGTAAAAATCTGTACCACCCCTCCCATCGCATCGGTACCATACTGTACAGAACCGGTTCCTTTGGCCACTTCGATCCGGCCGATGGTATACAGGTCAATGGTATTCAGGTATTGGTTGGGACCATAACGGAAAGTAGAGTTATTCATCCGTACCCCATCTACCAGTAACAAAGTCTGATTACCGGTCAGTCCCCTTACAAAAGGAGAACCGCCCCCATGATTTGTTTTCTGCACAAATACACCCGGCATTCCCATCAGGGCTTCCGGAGTACTCCGCGGACTGAATTCCTGCAGGAATTTACCGGAAACTGCACTAACGGTATAAGGCACCCGCAGATTTTCCTGCTTACTCCGCAGGGCGGTGAGTACCACTTCATTCATGGAAGTGATGCTGGTATCAGTTCCGGCAACCGGTTGTTGCGCATTGGCCGACAGCATCAGCCAAATACCTGACAGTAACAATAGTCCTTTTTTCCACATGATTTAAAACATTAATCTTCTTTCTCCGTTTTTTTCAGAAATGCACTCCGGCGGGGTGCTGGCATTTTACTTCCTTCTCCTTTCACCGCTTTCCAGATTACTTCATTGAAAACCAGATCCGGTATGGCATCTTCCTTACTGAAATCAAAAGTTTCACTTAAGCGGGCGCTGGGTGTGTTCTTTGTGTTCTTTTCATTCAGGTCCACCAATGCAGGAACCGCTAAAAAGGCTTCTCCATTAAACTGACTACTGAAACAGCGCCACATGGGTTCCGCGGCCGCATCATACTGACTCATCGGTGGCAGGCCCAGTATCAGTTCGATCGTGCGAAGCATAGAAGAAGTGGAATACATGGTATGATCGATGAATTTGCGTTTTACAAAACCACCCGCCACATAAGCCGTGGTCCGGTGTGCATCCACATGATCGGGTCCGTTCTGTGCATCATCCTCTACAATAAATATGGCCGTTTCTTTCCAGATCGGGCTTTTGGACAAATACTCTATAAACATGCCTACGGCAAGATCATTATCCGCCACATGCGCAAAGGGCGTAGGCCGGCCCAGGCGCTGCCCTTCCGTATGATCATTAATAAAACGAAGTGAATTAAAACGGGGTACTGCATTGGCCGTTAAGAGCGAATCAAACTCCCGTTTCCACTGGTAAAAACGGGTGGTATCCCGGACCGTCTCATCCCAGCTGGTATAATAGGGACAAAAGTGATTTTCCAGGGTTTTATAATTGGCTTTATAGTCGTCTGCAAATTCCCCGTATGTTCGGAAACTCACCCCGGCCCGTTGACAATAATCCCAGATAAATCCACGGTCCGGGTTCGAAATCTCCCGGTTACCCTCCGCATCATAACTGCCCCCACGGCCGCCATAACTGGTAGGCCATGTTTTCTCGAGGTAATCATTGGCATTGGCCGCGGTACTCCAGTTATGTCCGTCGGCACTCACTTCCCCATCCACATAAAAATTATCGAGTAAAACAAACTCCTCAGCCAGTTTATGCTGGTTAGGTGTTATGTTCTTTCCGAATAAAACCAGGCTTGTATCTCCATTGCCACCGGGCATATCACCCAGGACCTGGTCATAGGTTCTGTTTTCCTTGAGAATATAAAAAACATATTTTATCGGAGAAGGGTCACCCACTTTCATGGGGATGGGGTTTCCTGTCTCCCCATTGGAAGTCATTTCCCTTTCCTTAGTATAAGGCGTGTTTAAATAAACTGTTTGAGAGTAAGCAGCAAGAGCATTTGTATTGGGAATATCAATAATACTCATGGTCCCTTTAAACAGACCCGCGATATACTCAATCCGGCTCTGTTTACTGCGGTAATCACCCTGCTGATAGTTGACTTCCTGGTCTCTTTTCGACGGATCAGGACCTTTTGCATTGGGCTTTGAGGAAAAGCCTTTGCCGTTACTGACAAAGATTTTCTTACCAATCACTTTAACATTGGTGGGATACCAGCCGGTGGGAATAAATCCTTTTGACTGACTGAAACCAGGTTTACTGACATCAAAGACGGCCAGGCAGTTATTATCCGCATTGGCCACAAATAAGGTCTGCTGATCTTCACTCAAAGCAAGCCCGTTACTGGCAGAACCAGTCGGTGCATCCGGGTATAGTGCGGCATTCAGTGTTTCCAGCACTTTTCGGCTGGCCATATCAATCACGGAAACGGCATTGTCCCCGGCATTCGCTACAAACAGGTATTTACCATTTTTGGACAGGAGCAGCTCATTCGGATTCTCGCCAACATCAATGGTTGACTGAATAGTGCGGCTCATGATATTATATATCAATACTTTTTTACCTCCCCATAGTGAAATATAAAGATCTTTTTTATCGGCTGAGAGCAGGCAGGCATAGGCCGGCTCTTTGAGTTCCAGTTTAAAAAGAATGTTCTTTGTGGTAAGATCAAGTACGTATAATGAATTATCCTCCTTTGTAACTACATACATGACTCTGCCTGAGGCATCGAGTTCAATGCCTGCCGGTGATATTTTTTCCGGCCATTTCTTTCCGAGCAGAATACTGTCTTCCAGCACCAGTTTATTTTTCCGGATTGCGTATTTCAGAATCCGGTTATCATTCCCGCCACTGGCATAGAGGTGTTTTTCATCGGGACTGAATTTAAGCCCGTACCATGACTTCTGAATTTCCACTACATCCACTACTTTTTCCTTCGCAGGATCTATCAGCTGAATACTCTGTACACTCTGGCCATTGTTGGTCACCGCGATCCATTTCCGGGAAAGGCTGAGGGCCATATTCAGGGGCAGGTCACCCAGCGGGAGTGAACGGCCAGCCGGTGTCAGTTTCCATCCGTTCGGGAGAAGGACCGGTGTTTGTGAAAAGAGATCTGCTGAAATCAGGGAGGCCAGCAGGAGTAGTAAGGCAATTCTGTTTTTCATCCGTTTAATTTTTGGATTTATAATGATCCGTCCGTTGTTCGTGCTCGTCATCCATTTTTGGTCCCTGTTCCACTTTGCGCCAATCAATGGTCCGGTTATATTTCAACATCGCTTTATCGGCATCAAAAACCCGTTTATCCGGATACACAAAAGTATAAGGGCGAAAATCGGGCTTTGCGGTAAAGAAATCCTGCAATAAAGAGGCCGTTACATCATATTGGTTGACGTATGGAATATTAAGAATATTATATACGACTTTCAGTATGGAACCAAAGTTAGCATGAACATGGGATACATAGTTCCGTTTAACATAAGGTCCGGCCATCATCAGTACACTCCGGTGTGCATCAATATGATCAACGCCTCCCTGCGGATCATCTTCGGTCACAATCACCAACATGTTTTTCCAATACTTTGTCCGGGACAAAAAATGCAGGATTCGTCCCACGGCCAGGTCATTATCGGCCATATAGGAATGAGTATAGGGATACCCATCATCAGGCCGGGGTCCGGCACCATGATCATTGGGGACCTGCATGGTGACTAATTGCGGCATTTCCTCCTTACCATTCAGCCACATCTTTGTAAACTCCTCTTCAAATTGCTCCATCCGGAACTGATCCGGAATATTGGTATTGTACCCCGCATAATTATGGGAAGTACGGCTCCACAATGCTTTTTGCATGGGCACCATTACACCATGCGCCGCCCCGGTCAGGGTATCATGCCATTCTTCCCGAACGTGGGCGGTTTCATTGGCTTCCCCGAAATTGTAAAAAGAGACTTTATTCCTTTCCAATGCCTCCCACAGGCCACCAATTTCCGCATAATCTTCCGGATCCATACTGCCGGTGCTTCCGGGAAATCTTCTGCCAGGAGCTTTGGAAAAAA
>CAUJFR010000170.1 GCA_963169885.1 Bacteroidota bacterium | reverse complement strand
TTCATAAAGTTTTTTTAATACCGTTTGATTAAAAACAATAGTTTAATGATTCCAATACAGAATATTGAAAATCAACTACGTGAGAGCCTTTAGATAGGAATTTGGAAAGGTTTACGGTTTTGCTAGAATAAGCGGAAGACGCCACTAAGGTAGCACTTTTCCCATGATTTTAAAGGAAAACCCTCATTATTTTTTAACTATTTTTCTAGGGGTTTTCCCCAATGTACGGGGGCCATGCAGGTATACCCCGATCCGGGTATATCTGACCCAAAAATGATAGCTCAGCATTGTCAGCAAAAGGGTGATTCCGGTAATCAGAAAAAACTCAATAACCGGATGTAAATCAAGATATAAAAAAGCGACCTGTAAAGAAGTAACAATACCCATGTGCAGCAGGTATAACCAATAGGCGGCATCTGACAGATATCGCCAGACCTGACTCCTTTCACTAAAATAGCGGAGAAAGACCCCGGCAAACCCGGCCACCAGGAACACTATCTGCAGACTGAGCAATCCCTTGGCATAAATTAAGTCCATAAAAAAAGGCTGGCCGGTCGCTTCTCTCAGCTCAGTAAGATAGCCCGGAACAGAGAGCCCGATGCCCGCAATCAGCAGGATCACGCCGTTTTTTTGTAGTGTATTGAAAATAGCAGGCTGGATATGGATCAGCCAGCCCAGCCACATGAAAAAAAAGTAAAACAACAAATGTACCGGTGATGGAAAAAGTCCGGTATATACCGGGACCAGTAAATGGGATTGTGCCACCAGCAGTAGCCAGGTACCTGCCACTCCCAGGATTCCGAGATAAAGCGCCTGATACTTGCTGCCGACCCACCAGTCTGACAAGCGGCGGGTAACAGGGGCCACTGTTTTGTGACGGGCAATCAATACAATCATCACAAACCCCACATAGTAAATAATCATATAATAGAGAAACCAGAGATGAGCGAGTCCATTCCAGCCAATCAGTTGCCTGAAGGCGTTTCTGAAATTGCCCATCCAGTCATTGCCAAAAACCGGAATCTGCTGGTAAACCAGAAACGGGAAAACGGTAAAAGGGAGGATGAGTACCAGGCTGACCAGAAAGGGAATGCCAATTCGTTCCCAACGCCGGTGGATAAAACCACGGATACCGGCTTTCACCAGTAAAAGCCGGCAAAAAAAACCAGCTACCAGAAAAAACAAGGGCATCCGGAATGTATGGATAAAGAAATAGAGATAATCGAATAACGGAAGGGCCGATCCCGGATCAGCAGGCCATACCGGCAGGGGGTTAACTTTGTACACAATGGAAGCATGCAAAAAAATACCCAGGATCATGGCAAAAGCACGAAGGGCATCAATGCCATGATAACGGCCGGACTCATTTTTTTCTTCCATAAATGTTGAATATAAAACCGGAGCTGCCTGATCTGGATTACACACAGCCCGATTGCTAATTATTTCTGCGAAAAATAGACAATAATATTTGATTTTTAACGTATCATGCAGTCAAACATGAAGGATGAGAAATAAGTTCTACAGATTTGCACTTTATTGCCGGCACTTTGGCTGGATCAGCGGGATTCGCCTCCTGTTAAAAATTTCCTTTAGTCCCAAAAACAAACTGATTTCCCTTCAATTACCAGGACTCAGATCGCCTGTATATATCCGGGCCCATACCTCCGATGAATTCACCTTCCAGCAGATTTTTCTTCAGCATGAATATGAATTTCAGGAAGAAATTAAACCCAATTACCTGCTGGACGCCGGCGCCAACACCGGTCTGGCTGCTATCTACTTTGCCAATCGCTACCCCGGAGTAAAAATTGTATGCCTCGAACCTGAGGCGGGTAACTTTGAAATCCTGAAAAAAAATATTGCCGCCTGGCCGGATATAACGGCTGTTCAGGGTGGCTTATGGCGAAAATCCGGCTATCTCAAAATCGTTGACCTGGGACTGGATAACTGGGGCTTTACGATAAAGGAAATTGAGCAGCAGGATGAAAACAGCATAACCGCATTTAGCATGAAAGACTTGATGCGCCATACGTCCGTATCCAGGTTTGATTGGATAAAAATGGACATTGAGGGGAGTGAGAAAGAAGTGCTGGAAGCCCCTGATGCTGCAGAATGGCTGGACAGTTGTAATATGCTGGTGATCGAATTACATGACCGGATGAAACCCGGCACTTCTGCCTCCCTGTTTCGGATGGTCAGTGGCCGTCAGTTTGACTTTGATGTGAAAGGAGAAAATCTGCTATTCTACTTCAAAAAATAATCAGTTTTATTTCAGGCTTTTTTCCAAACGGAAACAAACCCTCCTGTCCATCCCAGGGGCAGTTTCTCCGCCACAGCACAATCCGCCTTTTGCAGCGAAATAATTCTTTTTGTCAACAGGGAAAAAGGAAAAACATCTTCCACAAAATTGGTTTTCCCGATATGCTGTACTGAATAGCCGGTCTCATCAGCCAATGCTTTCAGATCCTGATGTGTGAAAAACTGTATATGGCTAAGATCATCCGCATCACTCTGAACGGTAGTTCCTTTATAACCAAAAAACTTTTTAATGCCCTTTACGGTACGCCAGGTCCAGTTATTTTTCTGCTGCATTTTTATAACCGGCCGTGTAACAAAAAGTTCCCGTGGCCCCTTCCCGTTTGGAACAGTCACAATGAGTACCCCGTCATCCGTCAGCAGCTGCCGCACCACTTTCAGCAGATCCTGCGGGCGGGTCAGGTGTTCCAAAACCTCACTGCAGATCACCGCATGATAACGCTGACCATCGGCCACAATCTGTTCAGCACTCTTGACTTCAAAATTTACATTGGGGGATTGATTCAGTGCCTTCGCTTTTTCAATAGCCCGCTCGCTGATATCCACTCCCTTCACGTGAAAGCCAAGGGTTCCGAGTTTGCGGGAAATAACACCGTTCCCACATCCCACATCCAGTACAACACTACCGGCCGGCAATTTTTCGCCGAGCACTTTAGAAATATATTGTAACCGTTTGCGATCTGCAAAACGAACGAACTCTTCCATGGTATTAATTTTTCTGAGATAAAATTCTTATGTATAACTCTTCTATTTTATGCGTCATCACTTCTGCAGAGTATTTTTCACTGGTCGTCATTACGGCACCTGAAGCCAGCGATTGACGCAATTGGGGGTTTATCGCCAGTTTCTTTATGGCCGCCACCAGATTGTTTTCCAGATCATCGGGTTCAATCAACAGCCCGTTCTTTCCATCCTGAACGACTTCCCTGGATCCGTCCACATTGGTGGCAATGACCGTTCTCCCCATCGCCATCGCTTCCAGCAAACCGATCGGAAGACCTTCCCACAGTGAAGGCAGAATAAAAATATCTGCCGCCGCTAATATATCTGGCACATCCTGTCTGAAAGGAAGCATGGTAACGTGATTTTCCAGCTGATGTTTCCGGATAATATTATCAGCTTCTGTTCTTTCATCGCCTTCCCCTACCATCAACAGGTGCAGATTGGGTATATCAGCAATAGCTTTGCTAAAAGCCTTTAGCAGACAAAGCGGTTGCTTATGTCCGGTAAACCGGGCAATAAAGAGCAATAATATTTTCTCTTTCCCGATACCAAGTTCAGAACGGATATCATTGAATGTACCGGAAGGGTTAAACCGACGCAGATCAATACCATTGGCAATCACTTCAGACCTGAAGGAGGGAATATAACGCAGACCGCTTTGCCGGTTTGAATCTGAAACGGAAATACAGAGGTCAGATTTTGCTGTCAGGTAGCGTTCCCCCAGAATACGTACGGTCCGTAGCGGATAGGGTTGATCGGGATGAAAGGACCAACCATGAACGGTATAAATAACAGGTATTTTAAAAGAGTGTGCCGCCCATAAAATATTAGAGTTGGCACGTGTTCCATGCGCATGCACCAGGTCTGGTTTTTTTTCGCGTATGAATTTTTTGACCGCCCCTGTTCTTGTAATATCGAAAGGACGCTCGGTATGTATAACCGTAGTATCCACCTGCATGGCACGCAACCTTTCCACCATTGGTCCATCTGTAAAAGACAACACCACTGGCTCAAACCGGTCTTTGTCAATATTGTCCAACAAGCTCAGCAGATGGGATTCACCACCCCCTATCTGACCCTGCCGGATACATTCCAGTACCTTTATTTTACGCACTTGTCTTTTTTTTAGGATTATTTAAGACCCCACCCGTCAGGCAGTTTCTCAGTGATTTCAATATTTGAAAACTCCTGGCTTTGGCGGGCACCAACTTTCCGGGCCCAGGCGGCCATACGGGCTATCCCTTCTGCCAGGCTGATTCCCGTTGGATCACCAAATACACTGTGGGCCTTCGTATGATCTGAATACGCATGCAACACTTCATTCCGGGCTGTCAGGTAATTGATATCAGGTTTCACACCGAACTCGTGGCATACCACTTCTGCGAGTTCATTCACGGTATAGGGTTTATCGGCGCCAACATTAAACACCTGGTTAATGGCGGCAGGATTTTCCACACAGCGGGCGATTGGTATGGCCACATCATCAATATAACTGAATGCCCGGGTCTGTGTGCCGTCACCGAAAATGGTTAGTTTCTTACCCTGCATGATCTGATTCATGAATATCCCGATCACATTACGGTATTTATCCCCGATATTCTGGTTTTCACCATATACATTGTGCGGACGGAAAACCACATAGTTCAAACCAAACATATGGCGGGCCGCTTCCAGGTCCATTTCCACGGCATACTTTGAAACACCATAGGGATCCTCGGGCTCTGGTTTCAACGACTCCACCATCGGCAACTGCCCCTTACCGTATACGGCAATGGAAGAGGTGAATACAAAACATTTCACTTTATGTTTCACTGATTCATTGATCAGGTTGATACTGCCTACCAGGTTGGTATTATAATTATACCGGCGTATAAAATGCGAAAGTCCTTCTGCAGCATAAGCGGCCAGGTGATAAACATATTCAAATTTATGTTCATCAAAAAGACGGGTCACCAACTCGTGATCGGTGATACTTCCCTTTACAAATCGGGCACCGGCGGGAATATGATCCTCGAAACCACCACTGAGGTCATCCAGCACTACCACATTGAAACCCATTTTCATACAATGAGCGGTAACATGTGAGCCGATAAACCCGGCGCCTCCGGTTACCAATACATTCTTTTGCATATATACGGTTTATTGATTTTACAGTTTTGAAACCCAGCGGTCATACCAAAGCTGGAAAGATAGCAATTGCCAGAGTTTCTGGAATGTCACTTTTCTTCCGGAAAGATATTGTTCCCGCAGCCGGATGATCGGTTCCGGATTGAAAAAGCCTGTTTTCTCAAGACTTTCCTCACTAAGATAATACCGGAGTTTTTCCTTCAGCTCATCCCTGAACCAGATGGTTAACGGGGCGATAAATGGCCGTTTGGGCCGGTTCATGATTTCTTCCGGCAGGTAACGGTGTACAATTGTTTTCAGTAATTTCTTATTCACCCCGTTACTTACTTTATATTCTCCCGGCACCCTCGCCAGGAATTCGATAATCCGGTGATCCAACATTGGCTCGCGGCCTTCCAGACTTACCGACATGGTGGCGCGGTCTACTTTTACCAGGTTATTATCCACCAGGAAGGTCTTATAATCTATAGCAAGGAGCCGGTTAAGGTCCCTGGCTTTGTCGGTTCCATTATTTCCATCATCGAATGCCACAGGCAGGACAGGCCATTTTTCGCGAAGGAATGAACTGAGTTCATCTTCCGTAATATACTGGCTGATAAATTTCATCGCCTGTGCCGGATCATGACTTTGCCAGATCCGTCTTATTTTCTCGTACCGGCTTGCAAAGTTGTAGGTACGGTTGAGTCC
>CAUJFR010000169.1 GCA_963169885.1 Bacteroidota bacterium | reverse complement strand
GGAAGTTCTTTATATACTTAAGTTTAAGACGAAAAAGTTGCCAAAACAACCGCCAACATTAAAAGAGGCAACAAAATGGATCGCCCAGATGGGCGGTTACCTCGCAAGAAACAATGATGGGCCACCCGGTCTAAAAGCCGTCTGGACGGGGTATGAATTATTGTTACAATCAGTAGCTCTTTATGAAATTTTAAAACAAAAATCTGGGTAAGGATAAGCTGCCGGTAGGCAGGGAGAGGGGGCAGGGGGTGAGGTGTATTGGCGGGCGTATCGAAACACCACTACTTCCCCACTAACTCCACCGTACACCAATGCGTATAAAAATCCCGGAGTGCATTAAAGTTCAGGCCTTGCTTGCCAATGGGAATGAGCAGGAAATCCTGGCCGGGTTCGGTGACGGCAAGGTTCATATAATAAGTATAGTTGCCCTCCATATTCTGACCGAGCTGACGGCGGTTGGTAACGGTGGCCGTATTCATGACTTCGGCTTCGGCGAGTACCAGTCCGTTAGGGGAGTTGGACGTGTACACCGGTTTGTCGAGTGGCTGGTTGACATTTTTCTCATAATCCATGTACACGATGGCGATGGAAGCGGGTTTGCGGACGATATGTACCCGCGAAAAAGGACTGCTGAGGGCATTGGGCATATTGAGATAGATATACCTGGGTACAAAGGAAGGGGTGCATTTGCCGCTTGTCTTATCTATAAAAAAGGATAATACGGAGCCGGCTTCAAACACATTCCAGTTGGTGGATTTGCCATTGCCGGACTGTGTGGTTTCGGAATGACGAAGAACCGGCGTACCTGTGAGTACCAGTTCACCATTGTCGAGCTCGGTGAGCTGCGGGGTAAAGGTGAATACATACAGGATATTGGCCGACTTCACGGCACCCTTGCCGACCAGGGCGGTCATAAACTCCTGGGTAAAGGGATAGTTAATGGAGGGCTGCCGCTTGTTCTGCTTCAGATCAAAGGGCAGCAGGAATATACCATGACAATACAAGTCATCTTTCTTGTTATTGTTTACCGCGGCATACAGGTATACCGTCTGCTGGTCACGGGATAGGGTACACTCCAGCGGATAGGGATACTTGCCGGGCACCAGGTTGTTCAGCGGGTGCAGGGTGCTTTTCCCGGCCGGATTAATCGTGAGCAGTTTACGGTCTTCACCGTCATTATACAGGGAAAGCACAATATGTCCTTCATCATTGAAAATAGCCTTGGTGGCTTTGTATTTTCCGGTCCCGCCAATGGGTACGGTGTATTGCCTTTCTGTCTGGAGCGAATGCCCGAGCACCTGTACATTCACGGAAGTACCATCAAGGACCGCCGCAAACAGCATCCGCTGTTTGTCGGGTGAGAGGGAATAACGGACCGGACTTTCCGTTTCAAAATCACCGGCACGGAGTATGCCCACATTTTTAACCGGGAGACTGAACAGTTTTACCGTGGAGGAAAACGCGAGCGTATTGGTATCAACAATGGAGATATAATAATCAAAACTTTCTTTCTTATAGGGTTTAAAATAACCCACCAGCAACTGGTCGTTGAAATGAATCAGTTCCGGTTCGAGGATGGCAAAATTCTTCGCGCCCTTCTCCACATTCACTTCTGTCTTCAGTTTCATATTGCGGTCGTACTTCGAAATCTCCAAGGCATTCCGGATATCATATATTTTGGTGAACAGCCATTTACTGGCACCGGTGCTTTTTTCCATATAAATGCTGTAAAATGAGCCCTTGAAAGAAACAGCATTACTGACCACATGGTTCTTCCCGATTTTTTCGGTGATCTTGAATTCTTCGGAGAGACTGGCTTTGAACAACTGGGAATAACTGCTGGTGAATAAGCATACAGCCAAGGAAAGGAGGACGATTTTTTTCATAAAGAAGGTTTAATGCAAAAAGTATTTACCGGCGCAAATGTAGGGATTTGGCGAAAAACGAAAAATGATCTGTGTAAGGGGAAGTAAACGTTGATGCTGTGCCGGTAAATTTTTCCCGCAGATTTTCGCAGATCAGTACGCAGATAACGCAGATGGGTGCTTAGCGCAAACTCTTTTGAATTGATCAATGGTTGTTTTTTGCAATAAAAAAAACCCGCCCTCTGTTTCAGCAGTGACGGGTTTTTTCCTATTCTACATTCTCTATTTCCTACTCCCTCCTATAAAGTCTCTTCCCTGTATTCCCCATTCTCTATTTACTATTTTCTATTCTCTCCTCCTTATTGTATCACTATTTCCGCCATTTCCTTTCCTACCCGTAAATAGTAAACACCCCTGGCAATCCGGCTCAGTTCCAACTGGTTTGTTCCGGACGGCAGGTCTTTACGCAGGATCAGGAGGCCGGCACTGTTATACAGGCTGACCGTGGCTGCCTGTTGCAGCTGCAGGTTCAGGCGGCCGTCATTTATTGGATTGGGATACAGGCTGAAAAGGGAGGAGGTGGATCCAAACAACAGCAACTGCACTTTACTGTAACTGCTTTTGCCGGAATAATCTCGTTGCAGGAGCCGGTAAAAATGTTTTCCGGCTTCTGGTGCACGATGCGTGAATGAATACCGGTTATCAGCAGCATTGGTTGTAGCCAATACAGTGCCGATGGGTTCCCATACTGAACCATCGCGGCTATGTTCCACTACAAAATCCTTTGTATCCAGTTCGGATGCAGTGGTCCAGTCCAGTACGGCATTGTTTGCTTTTTTCTGCACGGTAAAAGAGAGCCACTGCAACGGCAATGTGCTCAGGGAAGCCGCCATCGTGATTTCATTCAATGGCAGATTGCTGACACTGCTGCTCAGTACATAATTACTGACGGTACTGTTGGCCGTTGTATTGATCAACTGCCAGGCCGTTCCGTTGTGCACTGCGGTTTTCAATCCGGCTTCCGGAAGGGTATTCAGTTCGCCATCCAGGTAATTAACTTCCATGGTACCGGTAAAGGCAGGACTGGTATTGCTGAACCGGAAAACCCGGAAAATATAAGTGGTGGGCAGTGTATTAAACGTACTGCTGTTCCGGTTCAGTTCATTATCAGTCAGCGTAAAATCAGTGGACGGATATAATGTGAGTCCGTCCGCATGCAGGGTCTCCCCGCTTTTGGTAAACAAGGTTTCCCCGGCTGCCACATATAGCTGGGCCCTTGCCGTTGCACTAAAGCAAAGCAGGCCCAGCAGGTAATTACTAATATAGGTAGGTTTCATTTTATTCAGGTTACGGGGTTAGAAATAATGGACCGCACAATAGCCTCCGGCGTGCTGTAATTCTTTATCATCCTGGCTCAGTACACCACTGGTACAATCAATGATCCAGGCATGGGTGGCATCAATTTCACTGGAGGACCAGCAGTAAATGGATGGGAAATAATTCGGTGCCGTAAGGGTGGCAAGGGAGGCCCGGTTCAACCATAGTTTATACAATTCATCTTTACTGGGCAAATGCCAGTACAGGGCCGGGTAAGCCGTTACTGTATAAGAATTGGCTGCACCGGCTACACTCAGCATAGCAGTACCTGGTTCCAGTTCATTGATTTTGCTGATAATCCCTTGCGTATTGGCTTGTCCGGTGCCCAGGGCTGTGCCGGTTGAATTATTATTGAGAAAAGTGGTATTCGGTACATTTCCACCACCCCAGCTGTTAATGGAAGAATTTGCAATGCCGGCTACCACCCCATGAACTTCTCCTGCCACATAACCAGGATCACCGGGCTGATAGACATAAGCAATCTTACCACCCTGGTGTTCCACACCGGGCTGAAGGGCTACGGTGGTGAATGAAACTTCGGGACCGTAGGCGATACCATTCGCATTCTGCGCCCATACTCTTGTATAATACAAAGTGCCCGGCGATAAGGTAGTCATCTGGGCGGCAATAATATCGTATCCGCCGAATTGCTGGACAGCGGAGGTTTTACTGCTATCACTGATGGTTGGTACAGGAGAGGTGCTCCAGCATACACCGGAACTTGTAATAGGTGAGCCCCCGTCACTGACGACAATATTAACCCAGGTTACAGCCTGGTAATTATGCAATGAATCCTGGAAAAAAGGACGCGAGTAATCCGGATGATTATCCAATACCGGTACCGGCAAACTGGCGGATGTGGTAAAGCTGACTTCTGTACCATAGCTGGTACCCGAACTGTTGGTGGCATAAGCCCGAACATAATATAAGGTAGCACTTGTTAAGCCGGTAAGAGAGCTGCTAAAGGATCCTGTACCTGTACCATCGGTGGTTTTGCTGTCGGCAGTAGTAGGATTGCTGCTGGTACTCCAGCAAACACCCCGGGCGGTTACGGATGCTCCGCCATCAGCGGTAACATTACCCCCACTTGAAGCGGTAGT
>CAUJFR010000168.1 GCA_963169885.1 Bacteroidota bacterium | reverse complement strand
CAATGCGGATTTCACTAATTCATCCTCAATAAAACTATACCGGATACTGTTGTACACCATTTCTTTAATGGCTTTGTAGGAGAGGAAGGGGTAGCGTTTGGCCAGTAGTACATATTGCTGCGTGATACTGGTACGCAGGATACCAGCGTCATCGGTACTGATCGTGATCGGCACACCGGCCTTGTAATAAAGACTGATCGGATGCCGGTCTTCTTTCACGTTGAGGATAAATTCATTGCTGCTGAGGTTGATCTCGACCGCTACCTGTTGTTGTTTCATAAAGGCCAGCAGTGAGCGACTGTTCTTTTCCCAGGCCATATCCACCCCATGCCCGATCCGGGAGGCGCTGGCAAAGCGGACGGCTTCATTGATATGCCAGGTGAGTTCTTCGGGGGCTACAAGACCCGAGGTCAGTTCGCCCGCATGCATAGCATATTTCACCAGGGGAAATTTCCGGTGCAGGTAGTGGTACATCGCCATATGCAGCCAGTAATCCAGCATGGATACCTCGCCATGTTCAGGTGAAACGATATTGACCCCCACAATGAGCGGACTTTTATCAGCGGAGACAAAATTCACATAGAGGTGTTTGAATAATTCCACCGGTTCCATGAACCGCAGTACAAAATTCTGGTAGCGGAGGGTAAAGGAATCATCGTCGAGTTGCAGCCGCTGATGCTGATTACGGATCCGTTCATTGAAAGCGATAGCTGTATCGGCGGCACCACCTGCATCGAAACGACGGAGGAGTTCGTCGAATACATTAAAAATATAGTTCGTGTCTTTTTTTGCACCGGCTTGTCTTAAACGGTTGTTCAGGCTGTCATTACCGGAAATCTTCAAGGGGAATTTCGGACGGATGAACTGGGTTTCGATATAACTGAGGTTTTCCGCTTTGGCCCGGCGTTTCAGTTCCAGCAAGGCATCGGGTACGGAGGCGTCCATAATCGCATCAAATTTTCCAAAGCTGTCGAAGAAGATATTCTCTGAAGGGCCGGCTGCCGGATGATAATTTTTAACGGACCATTGCTGAAGGATGGCTGTTTTCAACGCGTTCAAATCGCTTACTTCGCTGAATTTTTTCCAGTCCCCGGTTTTTCCCGAGGCGGTGGCAACAGTATAGCTGTTCAGTTCCACCCAGTAATCTTCTTTTATAGCTTTGGCCAGCAAATAATCCGGCCAGGCCGATCCGGAAAAATGATGATGCAGGTCGCCTCCCTTCGGCATCCCCGCAAAGAAAGCCGTCAGTTGTGCCTCATTCTTACGGATGGACTCGAAATAAGCAGATACTTTATCCTGCGCGTTGGTATGGAGGTGGAGCAGCAGCAGTAAGAGGATGGAGAATGGTTTCATGGTTGGCAAAGGTAGATATTAAGAGAATAGAGAATAGTGAATAGAGAATAGGAAATGGGGAATGGGAAATGGTTGTTTTATAAAAAAGCGATTCTGAAACCAGAACCGCTTTTTTATTTAATTTGAAAATAATGCTTAGTACGCCCTATTCTCTATTTACTATTTTCTATTAACTTGTTCTTACAATCCGCTCAACGTAAGCCCAAACGAGAAAGGTCTTACCTGTGGACCAAATCCGTCGCGGAGAACCGGGGTAAACTGGTAAGAGCCATACAAGCTGACATTACCATAACCAACGCGAACCATGCCGGACAGGCGCTGCTTGTTGAAGAAACGTTTGCTGGATTCTTTCATTACGTAGTTATTGATCGTATTACCACTTTTGTCTTCGTAATCGGAACTGCGGGTATGCGCATTCAGGAGGGTTCCCACTTTTACGCCTACTGCCAGTTTCAGGCCTTTGCCGGTTTCGGGGTTGGCTGAATAACGGAATTCAATCGGCGCTTCAAGGAAAACAGTTGCCAGTTTAGTTTTCTTGAAATGATTGGTATCACTCATATCGGTAAAGGCCATGGTGCTGGTCTGGTCCTTGATGCCAACATAGGTCTTGGAGAAAAGAATATGATCAGAACCAAAGCCGGGACCGAAGGCCATGCTCAGTTTGGGATTATTCTTAAACGGGAAATCATACATCAGGTAGATGTTGATGGATTTGCTGAAACCACTGGTGGTGATTGTATCCGGAATACCCGCCCATCCGGTATAGCCTACCTGAAAAACGAGGTGATCATTGGCCCGGTTGGCCAGGTTGGGGATGTCTTTTTTCGTTTTTGGTGCTTTCACAGACTCAGCAGTAATCACTGAATCGACCGTCTGAGCTGAAACGTTTATAAAAGCAAGTGCAGCAAGAGAGAACAATATAAACTTCTTCATATTCAATTATATAGTGGACAAAAGTAAACGGCATGCGGTTAACAAAAAGTTAAAGGGCCGTCAGGGAAAATAAGAAACACGGAATAATAAATAAGGAATAAGAAAGTTCCGGAGTTTGACCTTCCTTATTCCTTATTTTTTATTTCTGATTTCTTATTCGAAGTGGACCCTGTTGGGATCGAACCAACGACCCGCAGATTATGAGTCTGCTGCTCTAACCAACTGAGCTAAGGGTCCTGCCTTTTAGGCGGCTGCAAAAGTACAAAAAAAGGAGCTGAAAAGCATCATGTACTATATTAAACAA
>CAUJFR010000167.1 GCA_963169885.1 Bacteroidota bacterium | reverse complement strand
GAGCAAAAGATATTCTTCGTAATTAGACAGGTTGACCATCGATGCCTCCTGGCCTTTCAGTAATTCTTCTTTTCCGCTAAATACAATAGATGTGTCAGGGGTAAGTTTAAACTGCTGCAACAGATCCAGTTCTTCTTTCAGGTCAGGATGCAACTGCACAAAATCCTCCACCATCCGGCGATCTGCCGGTGCTAGTTCATTATCCATATACAGGACAAAGTACTCTTCGTAATTATGGCGGGAAATGTTCATGTATTACCTGTAATTGTTCTTTTTTCTAAATTCTGTTTTCATACTAATTCTGGTTTCAGTCGGTAGTCAGGAGTCGGTAGTCGGTAGTAAACAGCCCTAAATGTGTTGTTCGTACTTTGTACCTCGTACCTCGTACTTTAGATCACGTTCTCCATCTTCACCAGATATTCCTTCAACTGAACCCTGGCCCGGTGCAGGTATACTTTTACCTGGCTGGGATTAAGGTTCATAATCTGTCCGATCTCTTCATAATTATAGCCTTCATAATCCTTCAGCAAAACCAGTGAACGCTGTGTTTCGTTCAGCCGGTTCAGCGCTTCATTCAGGATCTTCTTTAAATTGTTTGCCGGCTTATTTTCCACCTTTAACAACTCCCCAAACTCTTCCCGCAACTGGATCCGCTTCACTTTCCGGATATGATCGATCATCTGGTGATAGGCCACTGTAAAAAGATAGGATTTGCTTTTTGCCGCATCCACTTCATCCCTGTTGCGCCACATTTTTTCAAAAGCAGTCTGCACCACATCCCGTGCATCCTCTTCATGCCTGAGATTCTTCAGGATGAAGCGGTACACATTATCAGCGTACTGGGTTACACATTCGTTGTATTCTCTCTCGGTCATAAACAGCCTGGTGTGGTAAAGGTAATAATCATTGGTGCTGTACAAATAGTACGTTTTAAGGGAAGGAATGTTACAGACCGGCATAAAAAAATCCGGATCTGTGACCCGGATTTACATAAAAGTAGTTGTATTTCAATTAATTAACTGGAGAAACCAGGATGAACTGGCGGGAGAGATTTTCGAGCATGAGATCGTCTGCAGGGGCTTTACCTGGTTCCGCGCAGGTCCCTTCCGTTTTCACACAGCTGGGCTGGCTGCTGGTACTTTCTGTCGTCCGGTCAGGCAGCACGAAGGCCAGCAAGACTAATAATACAGCAATACTCAAATAGGTTATGATAATTCTGAATCCGCGTTGCATGTGGTTGGTTTGATGGTTTAGACGTAAACCGTACATAAAATGTTACAGTTTTCTGATAAAAATACAGGGGCAAATTAAACAGGAAAGGTGCCGGCACCAACCAATTACCGGTCAACTGTATTTAAAAGGGGTTGAAATGCAGAGAAGTACACACGAATGGATTTTCGGACAATCCAATAACACCCGTTCGGAAATAGGGTGACACCGTATATTTGCTGCCAAATCAGCTATATGAATAACAAACTGGTACAACGGATTGCCGGCGAAGTGGAAGAAATTAAAACAGCCGGTCTCTTTAAAACAGAACGCATCATTGAAAGTCCGCAGGGGGCCGAAATCGTCGTCAATGGTAAAACCGTTCTGAATTTCTGTGCCAATAATTACCTGGGACTCTCCAGTCACCCCAAAGTAATTCAGGCCGCCCATGAAGCTATCGATAAAAGAGGGTATGGCATGAGCAGTGTCCGGTGTATTTGTGGCACTCAGGATATTCATAAAGAACTGGAAGAAAAAATATCAAAATTCCTCGGTACGGAGGATACCATATTATATGCCGCCGCTTTTGACGCCAATGGCGGGGTGTTTGAACCTCTTTTCAACGAACAGGATGCCATTATTTCGGATGCGCTGAACCATGCTTCTATTATTGACGGGGTTCGGCTATGCAAAGCCCAGCGTTTCCGTTACGAGCACAATGACATGAATGACCTGGAAGCCAAACTGAAGGAAGCCGCCGGCTGCCGCAGCCGGATTATCGTTACCGATGGCTCATTCAGTATGGACGGCACCATTGCCCGCCTGGATGAAATCGTAAAACTGGCCGAACAGTACGATGCCTGCATCATGATTGATGAATGTCATTCCTCCGGCTTTCTCGGCAAGACCGGACGTGGCACCCATGAATACCGCGGGGTGATGGGTAAGATCGATATCATCACCGGCACACTCGGTAAGGCCCTTGGCGGGGCATCCGGCGGATTCACTTCCGGCAGTAAAGCCGTTATTGAAATGCTGCGCCAGAAATCAAGACCTTATTTATTCAGTAATACCCTGGCTCCTTCCATCGTCGGTGCCTCTATTGCAGTACTCGATATGCTCACGGAGACCACCGAACTGCGTGATAAACTTGAATTTAATACCAAATACTTCCGTTCAAAAATGACAGAAGCCGGCTTTGATATCAAACCCGGTGATCACCCGATCGTTCCGATTATGTTGTACGATGCAGTGCTGGCCCAGACCATGGCAGCCAAATTACTGGAAGAGGGAATTTATGTAATCGGCTTCTTCTTCCCGGTAGTGGCCAAAGGGCAGGCCCGGATCCGGGTACAACTGAGTGCGGCGCATGAACAGCATCACCTGGATAAAGCGATAGCCGGGTTTACGAAAATTGGTAAAGAGCTGGGCGTCTTGAAGTAAGCAATTATAAGGGTTCCGGATACTTCCCCTCACAGGTAAAACTACGTGTCAGGGGATTCTACGAACAGTACTAATTACTTGTACTTATTTCCTGTTTTTACCCGAAAAAACACGTAGAAAGTTATGAAATGCAATTTTCGCAGACTACTTTCGTTCTAG
>CAUJFR010000166.1 GCA_963169885.1 Bacteroidota bacterium | reverse complement strand
CCTAAGCCGTGCATAATTCATGTGTTGCTTATGTCCCGGTGTTTTTTTCCACCAGCCATCATTGGTGATAATACAAATCAGGTTGGCGCCCTGCTTTACATACTTCCGCATAAAATCGCCATAGATACTTTCATAACAGATGGAAGGGGCGATACGGAATCCGTTTTTTTCTTTCAACACATCGCGTTCATCCTGTTTGGCATACCCGGCTGTGGTACCACCAAACTTTTCAAACCAGCTGTCAATAAATTTCAGGAACCAGGGCAGGGTTTCCACTCCGGGTACCAGCATGGATTTATGATAATAGGCGGAAGCACCATTGCTGTCGAGCAGGGCTGATCCATTGTAGGATTCATAAAACTGTCCGGAGAATTCCTTGCTGTACGTTGTGGCAGCCGGAAACTGCCGATAACTTTCCACCCCGGAAAACAGGGTCACTTTCGGATGGCGCTGCAAAAAGGCCCAGAGCGGATTCAGGAAATAATTTTCTTTGATTTTTGCTTCATCAATACCGGATCCCATATAGAGCGCGGTTTCCGGCCAAACCAATAAGGAGGTCTGTGCATTTACTTTTGATTCACTGATCGCAAGCAGTTTTTGTAATTGGGCTTCAAAGGATCCGGTAACCTCGGAAACTTTTTCATACGGATCAATATTGGGCTGAACCACTACAATATTGTTTTCTGTGGAAGGAGTTGTTTTTACCAATGGGACCAGGAAAGAAATAATAATAGGAATAAACAAGGCGGCAACAGACATACCCAGGTAACGGTAAGAGCGGCCCCCGGAACGGTTCATATTGTCTTTGAAATAATGAAAGAGCAACAGGTTTACAAGCAACACCCAGAAAGAACCACCACTGACGCCGGTATAGCTGTACCATTGTACCCATTCCGGGTGGGTGGCAAAGGCATTGCCGAGAGTAAGCCAGGGCCAGCTCAGGCCCCAGTCCTGCAGGTGTATATATTCAAAACACATCCAGAAAGCGATCAGGGCCATATACCCTGCTTTAACACCCAGCCATTTTTTCGCGATTTTAAATCCCAGCCAGGGCAAACACATCAGCAGGGAGTTGGCCAGGAAAGCCGCTACAGCCCCGGGTGCCGATGCATTCCAGATCCACCAGGTGGTGGTGACGTTCCAGACAAACATCGTGATATAGGTGTAGCCAAAAAACTTTTTGCGACTGGTTACAATGGTTTCCAGCCAGAGCAGGGGAATCCAGGCAACAAATAACAGAAAGGAAAGTGGCGATACCGGCCAGGCAGCCCATAAAAGCAAGCCGCTGCCCAGGGACAGGAAGAGGTGAGTGTAGCGGTTCAAGGGAGAAGTTTTGGTAAAAGTAGTGGCTGATGGTGATAACACCAAGCTGTTGGTGATAACACCAAGCTGTTGGTGATAACACCAAGCTGTTGGTGATAACACCAACAGCTAACAGCCGGCTACGAGGTACGAGGTTTGAGTTACGAGCTACGAGCTACGAACCTCGAACCTCGAACCTCCAACCTCCAACCTCCAACCTCGAACCTCCAACCTCCAACCTCGAACCTCCAACCTCCAACCTCCAACCTCCAACCTCCAACCTCCAACCTCGAACCTCCAACCTCCAACCTCCAACCTCCAACCTCCAACCCCGATGCATCTCTTCCTGTTTTCCACAAAACTTTTTCTTTATGGAAACCCGGCTATCCGTTCATCTATCTGGAAAAGTGTAAACCATGAAATCAAACAACATTCTGCAGTCTGAGCTGATCGACATCATCTTTGACGGTCGTAACAAGGATTACGGCGCTTATGAGTTACGAAACAATTATTCAAAACGAATCCGGAATGCGCTGCTTGTAACAGGCGTAATCGTCGGAGGTTTAATTGGCAGTTCGGTACTGGCCAATTCTTCCCGTGGCCAGTTGGTAACAAGGGATACGAATGATGGAGTGATTCTTACGGAAATCACAGAAAAGTTAGTCGAGCCTCCGCTTCCCGAACCTGAAAAAGTAAAGGTGGAAGAACCCCAGGTGAAATCGGAGATTTTTACGGCTCCAAAAATTCTGGATGATGATAAAGTGATTAATCCGCCACCCGCCATGGAAGATCTGGACAGTGCCCGGATCGATGTAGTAAAAAGAGATGGGGTGCCTGATCCGGGATTAACAGAAGTTAAAACTCCGGTGGACAATAAGGGTATACTAGAAGTGAAACATACAGTTGAAGAAGGCCCCCGGATTACAGTTGATCTGGATGCTAAATTCAACGGTAACTGGAGGCAATACCTGGAAAGGCACCTCGTACCTGATGTGCCGGTGAACAATGGGGCCGCTCCGGGCCGGTATTCAGTAGAAGTGAAATTCGTAGTGGATGTGGAAGGACATGTCAGTGATATTGTGGCACTGACCAAACATGGCTTTGGCATGGAAGAGGAAGCCATCCGCGTGATCCGCAAATCAGCCAAATGGGATCCTGCCGTGTTTGAAGGAAGGATGGTGAAAGCGTACCGGAGACAGCTGATTACGTTTGTGGTGGAAGGAGACGAATAGTCGGAAGTCAGGAGTCGGTAGTCGGGAGTCAACAGCCCCTCCTGAGAGAAGTCGGTAGTCACTGTTCGTGACACCCCTGAAAGATGGGATGGCGCGGACAGTGATTTTTGTCAGGTTCACGGGATTTAACGAAAAATATAGGAAAGGCCTTTTATCTTTAGGTTCAGTTATTTTTACCATTAACCCCACATCATGAAAAGTTATGTTACCCCGCTGATCATCTCGTTGTCGATAATCACGGGTGTTTTTGTTTTAGGCAATGCCTATAAGTACAAGTTTAAAACACAGGAAACCATCAGCGTGACCGGACTGGCGGAAACCAATTTTGTCAGTGACCAGATTGTATGGACCGGCAATTACAGCCGCAAGACCATGGACCTAAGGTCGGCTTACTCACAACTGAAAGAAGATGAAAGCAAGATCAGGGCCTACCTGAAAGGGAAGGGCGTGTCTGAAGCAGAAATGGTGTTCTCCGCCATTTCCATTGATAAGGAATTTGCCAGCCGCTATGATGATAATGGCCGGATGACAGGATCTGAATTTACCGGGTATAACCTGAAACAGAATGTAACCGTGGATTCAAAGGATATTGAAAAAGTAGAAAAAATTTCCCGCGAAGTAACCGAGCTGATCGAAAGCGGGATTGAATTTAATTCATCTTCCCCTTCGTATTACTATACCAAATTATCCGAATTGAAAATCGACCTGCTGGCCAAAGCCAGTGCTGATGCCAAGCAACGGGCCGAGACCATTGCCAAAAATTCCGGCAGCGGATTAGGTGCCATTAAAAAAGCAAACATGGGCGTGTTCCAGATAACGGGACAGAACAGTGATGAAGATTATAGTTACGGCGGCGCTTTTAATACCAGTTCAAAGAATAAGACGGCGTCGATCACGATTAAGATCGAGTATGCAGTCGACTAGTTGATAGGTTGACAGGTTTACAGGTTGACAGGGTACGTTCTTAGGAGTATTCCTTGTCAACTTGTAAACCTGTTAACTTTTCAACCTCTTCAAAAGACTTTACCTCCTACTGTAGTTAGGGGCCTCCTTCGTAATATCAATATCGTGGGCATGACTTTCATGCATACCGGCATTAGTGATCTTGACAAAGGTGGCACCTTGCAGGTCATTAATACTTTTAGCACCGCAATAACCCATACCGGCACGGAGTCCACCAGTGTATTGGTAAACTACTTCCCGTAATAAGCCTTTATAAGCGACCCTTCCTTCAATTCCTTCCGGAACATATTTCTTTACATCGGCTTCGGGATCCTGGAAATAACGGTCGCTGCTGCCCGTGGCCATCGCACCGAGTGAACCCATCCCGCGGTATTCCTTGAATTTCCGTCCTTCGTAGATGATGGTCTCACCCGGGCTTTCTTCTGTACCGGCGAAGATGCTGCCCATCATCACGCAATTGGCACCGGCGGCCAGGGCTTTCACCATATCACCGGTATAACGGATGCCACCATCAGCGATCAGCGGAATATTTTTGGGTTTCAATACAGAGGCGGCTTCCATAATGGCGGTCAGCTGCGGTACCCCGGCTCCAGCCACAATACGGGTGGTACAAATGGATCCAGGTCCTATTCCCACTTTCACGGCATCGGCACCGGCTTCTGCCAGGGCTTTGGCACCGGCAGCCGTACCCACATTACCGGCAATCACATTCATGTTTTTAAAATTCTTCTTCACACTCTTCAGTGCATCAATTACTCCCTTGCTATGTCCGTGCGCACTGTCGAGGGCAATCACATCCACTCCAACGGTTTGTAAGGCGGCTACGCGATCGAGCATGTCTTTGGTGATCCCTACACCGGCACCCACGAGTAAACGGCCAAATCCGTCTTTTACGGCATTGGGATGACTCTTCAGTTTTAAAATATCACTATAGGTAAAGAGACCGGTGAGCTTACCCTGTTTATTGATGATGGGTAATTTCTCCACCTTGGTCATTTTGAATAACTGTTCCGCTTTTTTCAGATCGGTACCTTCCGGGGCGGTGTAGAGATTCTCTTTGGTCATCACTTCACTCACTTTCCGTTTGGGATCATCTTCAAAACGCAGGTCACGGTTGGTGAGGATCCCCACCAGTTTGCCGCTTTTATCTATAATGGGAATTCCACCGATCTTGTTTTCCCGCATCAGCCGGAGCGCATCACCAATCGTGGCATCCGCATGCAGGGTGACCGGGTCAATGATCAGTCCGCTTTCGCTTCTTTTTACTTTACGAACCTGCTCGGCCTGTTTGTCGATGGCCATGTTTTTGTGCAGGATACCGAGTCCGCCTTCGCGGGCCAGGGCTGTGGCCAGGGCCGCTTCCGTTACCGTATCCATAGCGGCGGAGAGCAGGGGGACATTGAGGGTAATGTTTTTGGTCAGGCGGCTCTTGATTTCCACATCACGTGGCAATACCTGGCTGTAGCCGGGCATCAGCAGTACATCGTCGAAGGTCAGACCTTCACCAAAAAATTTTGCGTAATTAGGTTTGGAGGGGGATTTTCTTGTTGCCATGT
>CAUJFR010000165.1 GCA_963169885.1 Bacteroidota bacterium | reverse complement strand
TTACGATCACAAAAATCATAAAATAGTTCATCCTGCTGGAAATGCTGCCGGGTAAATATGGCATTGACCGCTTTCATTAAACTGCACTGACTGAGAATGACGGAATCCGTTTCTGCAAAACCATAATCCGGATTGCTGCCGGCGGTCCATTCCACCCCCATCAGCCTGATGTATTCCCCATTCAACCATGTTTTTCCCCCGGCAAATATGATTTCCCTGAATCCGGTGGTGGTGGAGATATGATCACTTGTTTTTTTACCGTCCAGTACACGTACGTCAATGCGGTAAAGAGCCGGCCGGTCAAAATGCCAGGGGTTTATTTTGGGTAATAAGATATCTACAACTGCTTCATTTTTTTGCCAGCCTGGTTTTTGTGTCCGTTCATAGATGGTGTGCTTTGTCTGCTGGTTTTCCTCCGTTATGGTAATCGCCAATTGGAGTTGACTGCTGTCTTTCAGCCCGGTAAATCCAAGCTTGATGTTCAACTTTCCTTCATGCGTGTTGACAGTCAGTACCGGCGTAAGACGAATATAATCCGCAGCGGGCCGGTCACTGACAATCAACATGACCTTACGGATCAGGCCACCATCGTTGGGCCAGTCGAATGAACTGCCAAAGGGAACTTTGTTTCTTCCATAGTCATTATTCACCGCTATGGTAAGGATATTTTCTTTTCCATATCTCAGTTTGCCAGTGAAATTCAAGGTGAATGCGTTGAAGCCGTCGCCAATATGCTCCCCGATCTTTTCCCCATTGAGGTAGATGAATGAACTGTGATTGATGGCGCCAAACCGCAGCACCACATTTTTATTTTTCCAGTTGGCCGGAATCTCCAGTTTCCGCTGATACCAACCCCACCCGTAGTGATTTTCGTTTTCGGCTTCAATATTCCAGGTATGGGGAAGCTGTACGGATCTGGCATTGGGTAGGGCCCCTGCAAACCATTTGTTGCCGACTCCTTCTCCTTTTTTATCAATACTAAAAACCCATCCGGTTTTTAATAAGATTGTATCCCGTTGCGCATAAACGGTTCCTGAAAGCAACAAGAGAGCCGCAATCAATATTTTATTTACTCGATTTTTCGTACGCATGATTATTTTTTCCAGTTAACCAGGGTGAAAACAATCTGCGAGTAGCCATCCCTTTCATATAAAACGCCAATTTCTTTTTTACTGATCTTAACAATGTCCGAGTAAGCTGTAAAATCTTTCTTTCCATCCTCCGATTTATCCAGCGTTATGCTTTTGGCCCATGTGTGGCCTTCATCATAACTGATGCGCAGTGTCAGGTTGTTTCTTTTTGCGGTATCCGCCGCATTGCAAAAAGCAAGCAGGTGTTTCCGTTTTTTAATACCAATATTCAGGATACTGCCTTCACAGACCGGGTCAGGCAGATTTTTATCAAAGACTATACTATTCCAGGTTTGCCCTCCATCGGTACTTCTGGCTGCTATCCTGGCCCGTACATCCCCTTTTTGATTCCGGGCATTCAGCAGTAATCCGTTATTGGAGATTTCAGCAGCGGTGGCTTCGTTGCCCCCGGGTAATTGAATGGTTTCGCTTAAACGAAAGGTTTGGCCATGATCATCCGTATAAAAACCATGGGCGAAGTAATCTTCAAAACGACTTTTAGGGGCACCAGCAGAGTGATTGGCCGCAATATATATCCGTCCTTTGTATTGACCGCCTGCCAACTGCAGTGCATGTCCGGGTGTATTGGCATAACTACGCCAGTCTTCTGAAAAATTATAGGCGGCATTCACCTGGGGTTGTTTAGGACGATGAGCCTGTATGGTAATATTTACAGCCGGGCTCCAGGTCATACCTCCGTCAGCTGAGGTTTTATACCATACTTCACGCAAGCCTTTCCCTTTCCTGACTTCTCCTTCATGATTATTGCCGGTATTATAAAACAGGAAAATTCTTCCACCCGGATAAACCGGATCGTTCAAGTCAACGACAGGAGCCGGATTTCCAGCCTGAAGACTATCCGCATCCACGATGGTTTCCAGTTTTGTCCAGGTTTTTCCATGGTCACTGCTTTTTTTCATGACAATATTGATATCCCCGAAGTCACCACTTCCGTTTACACGGCCTTCACAAAATGCCAGCAGATCGCCATTGGGTATTTTTATGATAGCGGGTATCCTGTAGCTTTTATGTCCTTCAGTGCCGGAAGTAAATACCGGAATTTTTTCCTGTGCCGTTGCGGAAAGAATACAGAAAAAGCTCAGGGAGTAAAGCAATATTATCTTTTTCATTCTACTTTAATTTTAAAAGTTGAGGCCGGCAACCCTGCGGAGTTTATAAGATTGGCATCGGTAAAGGGTTTCCAGCCATAATACACGTACGCAGGGCGGGCTTCAGCCAGGATGATTACTTTGTCGTTTTCAATGAATGCATTACAGTCCGTATGTCCGTCTGTCGAAAAGCCGCTTACAATAGTTCCATCGGCGGTCAGCAAACGGTTTCCCTGATAGTTAAAAGTGAGGGTAACCTTACCGTTTTCATACCTTGCTTTCAACGGTAAAGGACCGGAAGGAAGTATTTTTTTAAGATAGGTTTTATTCAGTGCCCAGCGGGCGAGCCGTTCACCTATCACTTTTTTATTCGTAGGGTGCACATCATTTTTTGCGCCAATATCGCTGCTGACCACCATGCCGATATTGGGAATCAGTTGCAGCATCTTTCGCTGTTCATTCCTGAACAAGGGCCATAACTGACTTCTATAGTTTGCCGAATCGATGGATGAAAGCTGTACAAAATAAAATGGCAGCGCTGGCTTCTTCCATTTTTTCCGGTAATCATTCACCATTAATGCAGTTAATGCGCCATATTCC